>JAPPPC010000756.1:518-2654 GCA_028817685.1 Rhodospirillaceae bacterium | reverse complement strand
ATTCATGATTGTGGTCGTCTGAGTGTCGTCCATCGTCATTCCCCCCCCCTCAAAATGGAATTAGCGCGGCCATCTGCGCCTCGATCAACTCGGCGAGCCTCTCGCAGCGTCTGGCCTCTTCTCGCAGAAGTCGCGACGCGGTGTTGTCCACGTGGTGATCCGATCCATGAATGGCGCTATCTTGATAGGCTTGCGCGGCACTCCGCAGCGCATCCGCGACCACCTGTGCGTCTGGCGATCCGTCTTCCACCGCCCTGCCGACGATTTCCCAGGCCTCCTTGAACGTTTGCATTACCTTATCTCCTCTCGTTGTTTGATGAGCGAGACGACCACGCCTTGAACGCGCGCCGCCTCAATCAGACGTGCGTGGTGCTGAAATATCCTCGGGCGGTCCGGGCGATCCGTGCTGGCCAGCCATTCGTCAGCCGACGCAATGATAGCCTGCACTCGCCGGGCAGCCCGTCGAATGCGCAGATCCAAAAGACTGACATTTTCTTTTGCGGTCTGCTCGACACGCATCCCCCGGAGGGTGTCGTATCGCAATTCGTCAGCGGGGTTGAAATCCCAGGTCATGTGTCGCCTCCTCCGGTTGATCTGAGGCTACATTAACACATTGTAGCCACGCCGCAACACCTTTTTTCACAATATTTGTGATTTTTCCGATTGACGGCAGCGCGGAAATATCTACAATATGTGTATGCCAACTGAAGGAGGCGACACATGACCTATTGGACGACCGACAAAGAAAGCGCCGAAGCTCAGGCCGCAAGGTTGTCAGAGGCCCTGACCGGCGTCGAGTTTGAGAAAGACAAGATATACACCCGTTTCGTCGTGCAGCCGTACCCCGACGGATCTTCGTTCGGCGGTATAGCGCGAGACGTCGACGGGGATATCACCTGGGCCGCGAAGTGGGGCGTCATCGGCAAGTGGATATACCGCGACCGACCGGATCTACCAGAATTCGGCGGCGCCTTCATGCCCCTCGACAAAGCATACGCCGAGGATCAGTCAGGGTGCGCAACCGCGAATGGAGGCACAGGCGACATTCAGGCCTACCCCCTGCCCGACGGTCTCGAGCAGCCGGACATTCCCCGCCCTCTCGCTCCCAATTGCGGGCCGCTGGCGCTCGCCATCGCGATCGGCGTGCCCGTCGAGGAGATGATGGACCTATACCGGCACACCTTCAAATTCGGGCCCAGGTGGCGCGGCAAGACCCATCTAGGCCAGCACCGGACCATTCTGAATATCCTCGGCGTCAAGTGGCGATATCACTACGGAAAATCGAGAGGCAGTCTCGGGAAGTGGTTTGAAAATCACGGCGTGCCCGGCAGGGTTTACCTTATACGCACCGGCAACCACTTCCAGGTCGTCCGCGAAGGGTGGCGATGCGATCAAAACGGCTGGATGCCCCTCTGGTCGGAGCGGTGCAAAAACAACCGCGTCACTCACGTCTACGAGATTTTCATATAAAAAAGACCCCCGCGGCGCACTCCGCGGGGGTAAGTTTGCCCAGGGCGGGCGTGCAGGGTTGGCGTTGGCCGAGGCAGGCACTGGCGGTGCCGCCGCTGTGCTGGATCATCGGAGGCGAATCTAACGATCTGCGCCCCGACCAACGCCAACCCTACATTCCGAGGACTGACTTGCGCTTCTTCAGCTTGCCCTTGATCTCCTTGGCCCGAGCCTCCGCTTGCGCTGGGGTAGTATATGCCATTTTGTGGTGGTGGGCGCAATATGTTGATTGCACGATTCGGCCAGTCGAGCGATCGGGGGCTGTCGTCACGGGGTCGCTGCAGTAGAATGCATTCACCCGATCCGTCTTCGGATCCCCGATGATCCAAGGACACCGGCTCCGAGGCGGCGGGTCGTTCCGCAGCTCATAGGGGCGTCGTCCAGGCCGCACCTTCGGCCGCGGTCTTTTCTTTTCGTCCTCCTGCGTCGCAACAATGGCCTTCGGAGCCTTCCGGGGCGACAGCCCCATCCGCATTTTCCGGCCAGAAACCGCGCTGCGGCTTACCCCAAGCCGTTTGCCTATTTCGGTGATGCTCAGGCCTTGATCCCACAACACCCGCAGAAGATCGTCCTGAGATTTTTCCCAGGACGTCGCTCCCTTAGCCGTCATTTCCCGCCTCCTCGAGC
>JAPPPC010000756.1:0-508 GCA_028817685.1 Rhodospirillaceae bacterium | reverse complement strand
CGCAGGCCCCGCACGCGCCGCGTAACGGACTTGATATGCCGATCGTAAGCATCGTTCAGGCGCCTAACGTCCAGTTGTTCCCGCAGTCGATTTGTCGCTTCGTTTTGTTCAACGGCCAGAGTTTGAAGAAGGGACGACGAAACGCCCGCATGCCTCTGGGCCTCCCCGACCTCTCCGAACACGGGGACCTTGCCGGTGTATCCGAATCCGTCCGTTAAAATCCGTGTCGTTATCGTCCCGGAGCAGCCGTCTTTGATCGGCACGCTAGATCCATCCGCCAATACAAGCTGTCTGGCATCGACATCCGCCACGCGTGACATTGCAGCATCGAATCGCTTTCGGGCTGACACCGACCAGCCGGTGACCGGGCGCGTACAGAGTCCCAGAGGAGTCGTCAGGCCTTCCTTGTGGGCAATCTCGACCGGCGCCGACACACACGGAATGGGCTGCACGCAATATTCCAGCGGCTCACAAGAGATGGAGCTGCGGGTCACGGAAATGCGGGATA
>JAPPPC010000074.1 GCA_028817685.1 Rhodospirillaceae bacterium | reverse complement strand
GTCCGATATCGCCCAGCGTGGCGCCGGGCTTGACGACTTCGATCCCGCGCATCATCGCCTGGTAGGTGATGTCGACAAGCTTGCGAGCCCGCACGCTGATCTTGTCGCCAACCAGGAACATGCGGCTCGTGTCGCCATGCCAGCCGTCCAAAATCACAGTGATGTCGATATTGATGATATCGCCGTTCGACAGCTTCTTCGCTTCGTTCGGAATCCCGTGACACACGACGTGATTGACGCTTGTGCAGATCGATTTCGGAAAGCCTCTGTAATTCAGCGGGGCCGGTATCGCATCGTGGTCAAGGATGAACTCGTGGCACAGCGTATCCAGTTTGCCGGTCGTCACCCCGGGGACCACATACGGTGCGATGAAATCCAGGACTTCCGCCGCCAACCTACCGGCTTTGCGCATGGCTTCATATTCGTCCGGCCCGTGCACCGTGACGCGCGCATGGTCCGGTTCATACGCCCGAAGCGCCTGTGTCTCGTTCATACCCTATCCTCTGCGCGCCCGCCGCGAGGCGCCAAAATCAATCCAACGCCAGCGGCAACGGCGCATCAAGCTCTATTCCCTCCAGCGATAGGCGGCAAGTATAGCATATCGCTTCGACCCCGGCTTTGCGTGCGGATGCCAGGGTCTCGGCATAATACGGGTCGATATCCGCCGCAATCCTGAAATGGTCACAATCGTCCCGCTGGACAAGGTAGAACATGACCGCGCGGCACCCTTCGGCGACCATATCCGACATCTCGTCCAGGTGTTTCGCGCCCCGCTTGGTTACCGCGTCCGGGAATTCAGCCGCGGTCGGGTGAGGGCCGTCGAAGCGCCTCAAATTGACGTTCTTCACTTCGACATAACAGGGTGGCCGGCCTTCATCTTCCAGCAGGATATCGATTCGGCTGTTTTTGCCGTAGCGGACTTCGCGTCGTAATCCGGCATAACCCGCCAGTTCTGCGACCTTACCTGCCTTAATGGCTTCTTCGACGATGCCGTTTGGATGTGACGTGCTGACCCCGACCAGGCGCTCCTCGACCCGGATCAATTCCCAGCGCCAATCGAGTTTTGCCTTGGGGTTCTGGTTCGGCGACAGCCACACTTCTGATCCCGGCGTCTTCAACCCGATCATCGAGCCGGGGTTGGCGCAATGCGCCGTTATCGTCTGTCCATCTTCGAGGGTGACGTCGGCGAGAAACCGTTTATAGCGTTGCACCAGCGTGCCACGGACCAAAGGGGCGGGAAATTGCATGCGCGCAATCTATGACCTCCTGGTTGCCGCAGCAACACGGCACTGGCATCGATCTTGCTAGTTTCTTTGACGCGAATCCGAATCGCGGTAATGTCGCTGCAGCCAAGGAGTTTTCGATGTCGGACGAGAATGCAGCCGAAGAGGCAGGCCCCGCGGACGAGCGCGAGGGTGCCATTCACGAGGTCGATGTCGAGCTATACGCCGTTCTCGGCCAGGCGACGATGCTGGTCAGCCAATTGCTGAAAATCGGCCGCGGCGCGATCATCGAACTGGAGCAGAAAACGACTGATCCGGTTGAACTCCAGGTCAACCAAAAGCTCGTCGCCTATGGCGAAATCGTCACGGTCGACGACAAGCTGGGTGTCACGATCACAGACGTCGTGAAAAAGCCGTTCGGCTGATCTTTTTGCACCGTACCTAGAGGCTGGATTATCATCGCCTATCGGCTTGCCAAATTGGCTGGCCGCCGGCAAACGCGGTGTGCGATGAGCGAAGAAAAGACGGTTCGGGCGGCCCTGATCATTATCGGCAACGAGATACTTTCGGGCCGAACGCAAGATGCCAACCTGCAGCACTTGGCCAAGGAACTGAACAGCGTTGGTGTGCGTCTTTCCGAGGCGCGGGTGATTGCGGATGACGAGGCGATGATCATCCGCACGGTGAACGAGATGCGCGCCGCCTACGACTACGTGTTTACGACCGGTGGAATCGGCCCGACGCATGACGACATCACTGCGGAGTGTGTTGCCAAAGCCTTCGGCCTGCCCCTGATCCGCAACGCGGAGGCGGTGGCCCTGATGAAGGCGCATTATGAGCGGACTGGGCGGGAGCTCAACGAAGCCCGCCTCCGCATGGCGAACACGCCGGAAGGCGCGGCGCTGGTCAAGAACCCGATCTCGACGGCACCCGGATTTCGGGTCGAGAATGTCTATGTGCTGGCCGGTGTGCCGATGGTCATGCAGGCCATGTTGGAGAATCTGAAGCCGGAACTGATCGGCGGAAAGACGATGTTGTCCCGTGCGGTGGCCAGCTATATCGGCGAGGGCAACATGGCGGCGGGATTGAGCGCGTTGCAGGACAAGTACGGTGCGCTCGATATCGGATCCTATCCGTTCTACAAGGCGGGCAACCGGTTTGGAACGACGATTGTCTTGCGCCATACCGATGCCGAACTCCTGGAGGCGGCGTTACAGGAAGTCGCCGCTTTGATGACGTCGCTCGGCGGCGAGCCGGAGTTCCAGGACATGTCGGATGGCTGACCGTCGGGTCTTGATCGTGGCGTTCGACGCGCTGCGACCGGATATGGTGACCCCGGAATTGATGCCGAATCTGTCGCGGTTTTCCGCGAACGGGGTCCGTTTTACGAACAACCGGTCGACTTATCCGACAGAAACGCGGGTCAACCAGAC
>JAPPPC010000425.1 GCA_028817685.1 Rhodospirillaceae bacterium | reverse complement strand
GTTCCGGGATGTGCAAACACCGACCGGCAAACGCCGGAGCCGCTAAACGCGTCGGAGCAATATTACAACTATATCCAACCGTCATTTCCGCAATATCTGCGCGCCACGAGAAAATGGCTGACCGGCAATCGCAATTTCATCTCCTCCGATCGTAATAAGGAGATCTCGATGAACATGCCTTTCGCGCTGTCGCCCGGAGTGCCGTCGGACAAGGCGATCCTGCTGGTTCACGGTCTGGGCGACTCGCCATTCAGTTTCTCCGATCTGGGCCCGACATTGGCGAAGCAGGGATTTCATGTCCAATCGCTGCTGCTGCCCGGGCATGGAAGCAAGCCGGAAGACTTGAGGCTGCCCGCCTACGCCGATTGGCAGATGATCGTCGATCACTATGCGAACCTGCTCAAACAACAATATGCAGAGGTTTGGCTTGGTGGGTTTTCGACCGGCGCGAACCTCGTAACCATTCACACCATCGAGCAGGGCGGGGTGGAGGGATTGCTCCTCTTCTCCCCGGGATTCGTATCTCAGGCGCCGATATTGGAGAAGTTTGCGCCGCTTGCGGCGGTGTTTCATGACGGGTATGCGGCGGAAGAACGGAACATGGCTCGCTATACCTCCGCGCCGATTGAAGGGGCCATCACCTACTCGGAGAGAGCTGGCCGGGTGAGGGAGCTGTTGCGAGAAGGCGTTTCCGCAAAGGCGATCATCGCCGTCAGTGAGGCCGACAGCATCGTCGACCCGGAGGCCGTCTACGAGCTGTACAGGAAACATTTCCGCAATCCGCACAACCGGTTCGTCTGGTACGGCGAACGCGCATTCGCGGACCGCTCGGTCGAATCACTGACCATGAAAGTGGCGACATCGAGAGTCAGCACAGGCTCTCATATGAGCCCCTTATTCGCGCCGCTAAACCCATATTATGGACAAAAGGGCGCGCGACGAATGTGCATGAACAGCTTCGATAAAGAGGCGACCCGGCGCTGCGAAAGCGGCGAAGACGTTTGGTTCGCCGCATGGGGCTACGAAGAAGAAGGCAAAATCCACGCGCGTTTGACGTGGAACCCCTACTATGCGCGCTTGGCGGACAGCATCCGCCGTTTAACGGCGAGCCATTCGGAGAACCGAGGAATATCTCGTTTGGCTCGATAACGTATGAGATTGGCTAAAGTTGGCTGTCGGCGGTCCGACGGGCGCAGGTCCTCTCTGCCCCGCATTCGAGACCTCTGGCAGGCGATGTCCGGAATCGCATGATTGATGTCGCGTTTCACCGCAGGTCCGGACGTGAATGACGGGTCACGCTGGCGCATAAAAATAACCCAAAGCCGTCATCAATCGACCGCCTCGCACGGCACCGCAGAATCCATTGGGTTCGGCAATTCATCTTGCGGCGGCCGTATGGAGCCATCCGGATACGCGCCGAGGTGCCGTTCCGCCCGGGTCATGCCCTCGAAAACAATCGTCGTTCAACCGCGCGCCGACGAGAGGCCTTCCAGCTGGGGCACCAGGCTTTCGGTCGGCATCACGTCCGCATATTTGCTTGCGATGTCGAACAGGTTGACGGCATGGCAATGCCGCGAGCGGTCGAAGACCGCGTCCTCGGCGACGATGGTTCTGAAATTGTAAGAATTCGCATCCACCGCCGCACAGCGTATGCACCCGCTGGTCGTGCAGCCGGTGAGAACGACCGTATCGATCGCCATACCGATCAGATGCCTGACCAAGGGCGTGCCGCTGAAGGCACTGGCATGAATTTTCGGGATCAGGATATCGCCGTCCATCGGTTTGACGGCGTCGTGAAAGGCGTAGCCTTCCTCGGGAATCGACATCAGCCCCGGTATCTTTGCCTCGAATTGGCCCGCGCTGGGTTCCGATTTCGGCGCGACATAGGGATACAGAACCGGAAATCCCAGTTTCCGAAATAGCGCAATGAGACGGGCGATGTGCGGCAGCGCGTGCCAGGCTGCCTCTCCGCAACTCGACGGGTATTCCTTCAGGGCATCCGGCAGCGGTGCGGGCGTCCGGCCGGTCGAGCGATACTGGACGTCGATCACCAGCAGGGCCGGTCGTTCGCCGATCCCGACCTCTTGACCGAAGCCCGCTTCCCGGTAGACCGCCACTTCGTCCTCGGGAATGTATCCGTCCCAGGGGCGCGGCGCGCGCGGTTCGTCTTCTCGTTTCAAGGCGGTGCTCATGTCAAACCTCCGAAGGGACCGCATCGTCATTGGCGATCCGGTTATATCTTTTCCGGATCATCTTAGGCGGCGCCTATTCCTTATTATAGGGAGTCGTGGTCTCCGGCGGTCTCGGCACCCCGTTTTGAAAGAACCTCGCCGTAGCTATTGCCAAGCGGCTGCACGGGCCGCGCCCGAAACGCCGCGGGACACGCCTACGCCAGCATCGCTTCCACCTGTCGCTGAACCGCCAGGGCGTCAGCGAAGCTTGCCGTAGCCGTTCCGTCCCCCGCAAGCATGCGTTTGACATTGTCCAGCTGTCTCAGATGGGTTTCGCGCTCGGGCTTTTTCGGTGCCGGATAGGCCGGCACCCATCCGCTTGCGCCGACGACATCCAACCCGTGAAAATCCCGGATACGATAAGTCGCTCTCTCCCCATGCACGATGCATAGGTTCGTGTCCGGTGCCCCGCTCGAGGTCGAGCCGGTCATCGTGACTTGGGTGTCGCCCCCGTGCAGCAAGATTTGCGCGAAATGTTCGGCTGCGACGTCGTCGCGGCCTTCGACATGCGCACTTTGCAAGGTCAGATTCCCCAGCAAACGCCGCGCGAAATAGACATAGTGCGATCCCACTTCGCGCAAGAATCCGCCCGCGCGCGAATTCCCCAGCCACGGGGCTTCGCCGTAGCGCCGCTCGCGCCATGTCCGGAGATGCATTCGGACTTCTACCTGGTGTATGCGGCCGAGTTCTCCGTCTGCCGCGAGCGCGTACAAGGTGCTGGCCGGCCGCGACGCGGCCAGCAGAAAGTTGACGCCATGTGCCGGTCCGGTCGCCATGGCGTCGACCAAGGCCTCGCTATCGGCCACGTCGATGCCGAGCGGTTTCTCGCATAGAACCGCTTTGTCTGCGGATCGCGCCGCCAGCGCGTAGGCCGCATGGTGATCGGGCGGGCACGCCACGTAGACGAGATCCAAGCCCGGCGTCCCGATGACCGCGCCCGCGCTGTCGGCAATTCTCAGATCCGGAAAGGCCGCGCGCGCCGCCGCGACCGCATCGGCGCTGGGATCCCATGCGCGTGTCGCGACGAAATCCGGGTGTTCTTCGAAGGCGGCAAGCATGCGCAAACCGATACTGCCAAGCCCGATTACGCCCACATGGATTTCGCTCACTCGACGGCCCTCCGTTACGTCCTGCCCCAAAACCCGCAATCCGCGCCATCTAGGGACGCGGTGTCGGTACCTACCAGGCGAAGATCGCGCTCGGTACGTCGGCGATCCCCAGATCTTTCGGAATGCGGGCAATCATCGCTTCGAGGTGCGGCATCGCTTGCGTCAGATCGGCGAGTTGCGGTTCGTCGAGTTGCATGCCCTGAGACTCAATGCGCCCCCGATAGTGCTCGAGCGCACTCGAATCGACGGCGTCCACCGTTGCGCAGGGCGCGACGGGTTCCAAATAGTTTTCAGGATGTTTGAATGCCGGACGCTGGTCGCGCCACTTCGTCGCGCGCTCATAAGCGTGCCCGATGTGCAGCACGGTCGCTTCATCGAAGGGGCGTCCAACGATTTGCATCGCCAGGGGCAGCCCTTCCGGCGCATAGCCGTTGCAGATGCTCAACGCCGGCAGCTGCGCCGCGTTGAACGGGTTGGTGAGCGGCGGCTTCGAAAAATTGGCTTCCGCGCGCATCTGCGACTGCACCGGCGCCGGCCCGTAGGTCGTGGCGGTGAGCAGCGCATCGACCGAGCCCATCGCCTGCAACGTCTTTTCTGCAAGCACCCGCTGGAATCTGAGGGCGTTCGAATAGTCCGCGGCGGCCACCAGCGCGCCGGGCATGATGCGGTACCGGGTCACCGCGCCATAGAGCTCCGGCGTCGAAAGCAGGGTCTCGCGGTGAATGGCGAAGGCCTCGCTGACGATGATGACGCGGGTCGCCGCCTGGTAGTCGGCAAGCGGCGGCAGGGTTATCTCGACGACGGTGGCCCCGAGACCCTGCAGAGTCTCGACGGCCGCTTCCATCGCCGCCACGGTCACCGCGTCCGCCGGGGTATCCTGCTCATAGAAGTGACGCACGATCCCGATGCGCATGCCTTTCAGGTCTTCACGCAGCGCCGCCGTGTAATCGGGAACGCGCCGCTGCACCGTGCTTGGGTCCAGCGGGTCGTGTCCCGCGATGATCTGCAGCATGATGGCCGCATCCTCGACCGTCCATGTCAGCGGACCGCAGGTATCGAGGGTCCAGGACAAAGGCAGCACGCCGCGCTTACTGACCCGCCCGTAGGTCGGCTTCATTCCGGCCACACCGCAAAATGCCGCCGGCAGGCGAATGGAGCCTGCCGTATCGCTGCCCAGGGCCCCCGGGACCATTCCCGTTGCAACGGCCGCCCCGGAACCGCTGCTGGAGCCGCCCGGAAACCGGTCCAGCAGCCACGGATTCGACGCCGGCGGCCAGGGCAGATCGTATGCCGGCCCGCCCGTCGCAAATTCATGGGTGGCAAGCTTCCCCAGCAGGACGGCGCCGGCGCCGTACAGACGCTCGGTGCAGGCCGAGTTCTCGGTGGGGATGCGCTGCCGATACAAGGCGGAGTGACCCGTGGTCGCGATCCCCCGTGTGTCGTAGATGTCTTTGAGCGCAAACGGCACGCCGTGCATCGGGCTGCGCGGACCGATGCGGCGGATCTCTTCCTCAGCGGCGCGCGCCTGCGCGCGCGCCAGGTCGGCCGTCACCTCAAGGAAGGCATTGACCTCCGCATCGTGGGTCTCGATCACATCCAGACAGGCGTCGGTCAATTCCACCGGAGAAACCGCACCTGACGCGATTTCACGCGCACATTCGGCAATGCTCAGCTGGTGAAGGGGCTTGTTCATGCGGACAATACTCCAGACGAAATCAGCATTAAGACTCAGGCGGACGGCTCAGCGTGTCGCGCGAAAACCGGCATCGCATCGTTTGCCGCGCTCGCGAACGCGATCAAGGCGCGGGCGCCGGCCCGGTCCACGACCCGCCCGCCTGCGTTGTGTTCCCCCTGCCATGGGACAGAGTGTAACGATCGGCACATCCGGAATCCACGCGGTGCGTTCGCGCATTTCTGAAGCCGCCCACCCGAGGTCTCTGACCTGCGCCGCGCGCGCCGGCACGCAAATTATGCCGGACTCCAAAATGGAATCGCATTCTGCCAGACTGAAACCATGACAGGTTGGGAGGCGGCATATGCACGACAGTAAAATTGCGCCGGAGGTGCTTGAGCGTGTGCGCGCGTGGCGCGGTAAGCTGCATCTTTACGACGTCATTGATGGCGCTCGGACGGCGCTCATCGTCATCGATATGCAAAATCATTGGGTCAAGGAAGGGTGTCCGGGCTACGCGCCCGGTGCGGTCGACATTGTGCCCAACATAAACCGCCTCGCCGAAGCGATGCGGTCGGCGGGCGGCACGGTGGCCTGGGTGCGGATGTGCGCCTCCGAGGACGTCATCAAGGGATGGGACGTCTTCGCAGACTTTGTCGCGCGCGACGGTTTTACAGGACCCTGGCTCACCTCACTGACCGAGGGCAACACCGGTATGGAGTTTTGGCACGAACTTGACATTCGTCCGGCCGACGAAATCGTGACCAAGACACGGTACAGCGCGCTGATCCAAGGCGCCTCCGATCTTGAAGCCCGTTTGCGGCGGCGTGATATCGACATGGTGATCATAACCGGGGTGACGACAAACACGTGCTGCGAAGCAACGGCCCGCGACGCGAACATGCTGAATTTCCGGACCATTGTCGTCTCGGACGCGAACGCCGCACGATCCGATACCGAACACAATGGCAGCCTCACCAACCTGTTCAACCTTTTCGCCGACGTCATGACCACCGACGAAGTTCTGGACCGGTTGCAAGGGGCAAAAGAGTTGGAGCGGACTCTGACTTCGGCGCGAATCCTGTCAGACTGAAACCATGAAAGGTCTGCCATCGAGAGGTTAAAGATGACCGACACACCGACAATCTCCCTCGGGGAGCTCAAGTCGCGCTTGCAAGCCGCCGGTTTCGATCCGGACGAAAAGAGCCTTGCGGAAATGTACGCGGCGCTACCGTATCTGGAAGCCTTACGCGCGCAGGTGAGGCGCAAGTATGACCACACCGACGAACCGGCGCATGTGTTCTCGGCCTTCGAGCCCAAATCATGACCGACGCTCTGCACCATCTCACCATCGCAGAAGCGTCGTCGCTGATCGCGCGGCAGGAATTGTCGCCGGTTGCGCTCACTGAGGCGTTTCTCAAGCGCATCGAATCGGTCGACCCCAAACTCAACGCTTATGTTACCGTCACCGGTGAGCGTGCCCTCGATGATGCGCGCACCGCAGAACAAGAGATCGCCGCCGGCGGTTACAAGGGGCCGTTACACGGCATACCGATCGCCCTGAAGGACATCTATGACGCAGCGGGCATTCGGACCACCGGCCAGTCCCACCTGCATTTCGACCGAATACCGGATCGCGACTCACGAACCGCGGCGCTGCTGCGCGCGGCCGGCACCGTGATGCTCGGCAAGCTGACAACGCACGAATTCGCCTTTGGCGGTCCCTCCTGGGATCTGCCGTTTCCGCCGGCGCGCAACCCTTGGAATACCGAATGTTTTACCGGCGGTTCGTCAAGCGGGTCGGGCGCCGCTGCAGCGGCGGGCCTGGCCATGGGGACACTTGGCAGCGACACGGCCGGATCAATCCGCATGCCCGCTTTTTTCTGCGGAATTTCCGGCCTGAAGCCGACCTATGGCCGCGTGTCGCGCCGCGGCGTCGCGCCGCTGGCCTATTCATTGGACCACTGTGGGCCGATGACCTGGACCGCACGCGACGCGGCCCTCATGTTGCAGGCAATCGCCGGCTACGACGCTGAAGATCCAGGCGCCTCCGATCGTCCTGTCCCCGATTACGCCGCCCCCCTCACCGGCGACATTCAGGGCGTCAAGGTGGGCCTGATCCGTCATTTCTACGACGGTGACGAACATGCCGACGACGCGGTTAAGACAGCGATGGGCGGCATGGTGTCCACGCTCGAGGATCTCGGCGCCGAGGTGGAAGAAATACAGCTGTCGAGCCTGCATGATTACAGCGCCTGCTGCCTTATCATCATGTTGTGCGAAGCGCTCGCGGTGCACGAGCGTGATCTCAAGGCAACGCCGCGAAAATACGGTGAAATATTCCGTGATCGGCTCATGCTGAGCAGCCTGCTCACCGGTATGGATTATGTGCAGGCGGTCCGCTTGCGCCGGCAATTGACAGTCGAGGTCGAGGACATGTTGAAGCGTTTCGACGTCCTCCTAACCGCGGGTGGTTATGGCCCGGCGCCAAAGCTCGATCAGGTTTCCAAGTTCTACATTATGCAAAAGCCGTTACTCACCGCACCGTTCGATGTGACCGGGAGTCCCGCGATCTGCGTCCGCAACGGTTTCAGCGCTTCGGGTTTACCGCTCGGCGCGCAAATCGTGGGTCGCGCGTTTGACGAGGCAACCGTGTTGCGCGTCGCGGATGCGTATGAACAGGCGACGGATTGGTGTAACCACCGGCCACCGATCTAGCCCGGAAATTAATGGGAGAAATTAATGGGACACTATACTTAATTTGACTGTGAGATAAGTATTGTGTCCCTTTAATTGTGTGCGCCGCGTGCGGCCAGGTCACAGGCGCGTCCGGTTTTGCCTCGACAGCAGCCTTTGCGCCCGAAAATGCGCCGATCCGCCGTCCGGCATTGACTATCGTTGCGCCATAATCATTATAGCGACCTGTTTGGTTGCCATAGGCCAAAAGGCTGAGGCTGTAAAAGGGAACCCGGTGCGCCGTACCCATCAGGGAGCAAATCCGGGGCTGTACCCGCATCTGTGTGCGGTAGGGGTGCTAGATCAATTGCCACTGGGGAAGACCCTGGGAAGGCGGGCACATTCAACCCGATAACCGTGAGCCAGAATACCGGCCAGACATGTTGAAACTCTTGATTAGGGCGGGTGTCCCTAGGGGAGATGGCGATGCCTTCAAAGGTTGTTCCGGCCGACGGCCAGACAGGATTTAATCTCACGACCGCGAGCACGCTGAACCATCTGATTTTCGCTGGTGTCACCTGTGCCGGGCTCTGGACAATCATCATCGCGGCCTTCGGCGCCTAGCCGCGCCACCGCATCATGTCCCCGCCCCTCCTGCTTTCGGCCACCGGGCTGACACTTGGCTATCGGGATGTGCGCGTCGTCGAAGACGTGACGTTCGCGCTGTCGCGCGGTGACGTGCTCGCCGTCGTCGGCCACAATGGCGCAGGGAAATCGACGCTGATCCGGACTCTTCTCGGCGGCTTGCCGCCCCTGGCTGGGGCGCTCAACTGGCCTACCGGCCGCCCGCAGCCCATCGCCTATCTCGGCCAGCGGACGGAGTTCGACAATCGCTTTCCTTTGCGGGTGCGCGATCTGGCCGCCATGGGGGCTTGGCCCAGCTTGGGATTTCTGCGCCGGATCGATGGCGCCTGCCGGGCCCGGATCGAATCCGCTTTGGAGCGCACGGGCACCGCCGAAATCGCCGACATGCCGCTGCACAAATTGTCCGCGGGGCAGCTGCAGCGCGCCCTCTTCGCGCGCACCATGGTTCAGGATGCGCCGCTGATCTTGCTGGATGAACCCTTTACCGCCATCGATCAGACCACCGAGGCCGCCCTCCTGACCCTGATCGACAGTTGGGCCACTGAGGGTCGGACCGTGATCATGGTGCTGCACGATTTGTCGGCCGTCCTGCAATATTGCAATTCGGCCTTGCTGCTGGGCGCGGGCCGGGCGCTGTTCGGCACACCCCGGGAAACCCTGACGCCGCACAATTTGGTCGCCCAATCCTACCTGTCGGAAAGCCAGGCAAGCTGGATCGAGAGCATGTATCGCGGTCAGGGGGACAGCCATGTTTGAGTGGCTCGACTACGCCTTCATGATCCGCGCGCTGGCCGCGACCACCGTCATGAGCTTCGCCATCGCGCCGGTCGGCGCCTTTCTGGTGCTGAGGCGCCTGTCGCTCGCCGGGGAAGCCATGGCGCATGCCATCGTGCCGGGAATCGTCATCGCGTTCGTCGTGGCGGGTCTCTCCGTGGCGTCGATGATCGTCGGCGGCTTGACCGCCGGGATCGCCGTCGCCGCGCTGACCAGCGTTTTGGCGCGCATGACCATCATCCGCGAGGATGCGAGCCTGGCGTCGCTGTACCTGATCGCGCTGGCACTCGGCATCTTCATCCTTTCCGCCGCCGGCTCGGCGGTGCCGCTGAAAAGTTTCCTGTTCGGTTCGATCCTGGGGATCGACGACGAGACCCTGTTGCTGATCGGTGCGACCGCGACGATCACGCTGGTCAGCTTCGCGTTCATCCTGAGGCCTCTGATCATCAATACGATCGACCCGGTCTTCCATGAAAGCCAATCGAAACGGCCAGGCCTGGTGACCCAGTGGTTCATGTTCCTGGTGGTGCTCAACCTTCTGGGCGCGTTCAAGGCGCTTGGCACCTTGATGGCGGTGGGGCTGATGATCCTGCCGGCCACTGCCGCGCGATATTGGACGTCGACGATCACCAGTTACCTGATCACGACCTTTTCGTTCGCTTTGCTTAGCTGTTGGATCGGCCTGATCGTGTCGTTCTACCTCTCCGACGTGCCGTCGGGCCCGGCCATCGTGCTGGTCGCGGCGGTATTTTTCGTTTTCAGCCTGATTTTCGCGCCGCAGGGCTTCCATGTTCTGGCGCGGATCAACCTCGTTCGCCACCGGGAAAACCCCGTTGATGAAGCGAATTTCCCCTCGAAGAAAGGAGAGAAAATTCATGAGAAAACTCTTTAGCGCCCTGATGGTTGTCGGCGCCGCGCTGGCCGCCTTGCCGGCGGCGGCGGACGACAGGCTGAACGTCGTTGCCAGCTTCTCGATCCTCGGCGATATGGTTCGTCAGGTGGCGGGTGACAAAGCAGCGGTGACGACCATCGTTGGCCCCGACGCGGATGCCCACATCTATACGCCCAGCACGGGCGATGCGAAGTCGGTGACCAATGCCGACGTTATTTTCGTCAACGGCCTGGGTTTCGAAACCTGGTCCGATACCTTGATCAAGACCTCTGGCACCAAAGCCAAGGTTTTCGTCGCGACGGCGGGCGTCACGCCCCTGAAGGTCGAGGGTGAAATCGATCCCCATGCCTGGAACGCGCTGACCAACGGCGTCAAATATGTCGGCAATATCGCTGACGGCCTCGCCGCCGTTGACCCGAAAAACGCTTCGGCGTATCGGGCAAACGCCAAGGCCTATTCGGCACGGCTCATGGCGTTGCACAGCCGCGCCACGGCCGATCTTGAGAAACTCCCCAAAGACGCACGGACGGTTGTGAGCGCCCATGACGCCTTCGGTTATCTGGCGAACGCCTATGGTTTGAACTTCCTGGCACCGGTTGGCATCGATACCGAAGCCGAGCCCTCCGCCAAGGACCTGGCCACGCTGATCGACCACTTGAAGAAGGTCGGTGCCGGCGCTCTGTTCGTCGAGAACATCACCAGCCCGGCGCTGGTCCAGCAGATCTCGCGGGAAACCGGCATCAAGATCGGCGGGCGGCTGTTTTCCGATGCCTTGTCGGCGCGCGGTGGTCCGGCGACCAGTTACGAAAAGATATTCGAGCACAACCTCGAGACCCTGATCGCCGCGTTGCAAAAGGGCAGTTGATCCTGCCCAGATAGCGTGCCTGGCCGGACCACATAGCAGACTTCCTCTTTGGGCCAAGCCAGCCACCGCCAGCCAGTCCCACCAAGGGCCGCGTGCTTTGCGCGTGACCGCCAACACAATTGGAGATGTTTATGAAACTCGGACTATTCGCCACGACAGCCCTGGTCGCCGTGGCCTTCAACATGCCGGCGATGGCGCAGATGTCGATTGCCGAACGCCTGGAACGCATGGAAAAGCGCATACAGCACTTGGAAAAGCGCGTCAGCGACCAGGACAAGGTGATCAAGGAGAAAGATTGTCCGTCATCAAAACATTTGGGACATCTGAGCCTATTCGTTAACGGAGGAT
>JAPPPC010000745.1:9691-11226 GCA_028817685.1 Rhodospirillaceae bacterium | reverse complement strand
GTTCGGTATCTTAGTCTTCCAGCTGCCGGATTCTTGGCTTTGACGTTCGGGACGCCAGCGTTTGCCCAAGTGCAAGGTGAGGCGGTCGGTTCGGACACGCGTAAACTGGTCGACATCATCATGGCGGAAGACAAGACAACGCTAGTCGACTCCTTGGTCTCTCTGGAGACGGATGCAGTTCGTGCTCGAAAGTCTTTGGAAAACGCCGATTTGGAGCTTTACGAGACCAAGATCGACGCCGCCGGTACTTTGCTCAAGCTTGTCGAAGCCGAAAACACCGTCAAACAGGCCAGGATCGTGGTGAAACGCTCGCAGGATGCGGTTCATGGCGGCGAAATGGAACTGGAAGATTTGCGCGCGTTGCCGACAAGCCAGGAAACGAACTCAGATATCGAGTTTCTTGAAGACGAATTGGCGACGCTGAAACGTATTGCTGTGGGCGCCGCGGGTGATTTTCATGATGCGAAGCGTCAATTGAAGGCCGCGACGCTTGCGGCGAAAGATGCGGAATTCTCCGTGGGCCAGGCGGAAGACGCCTATCTCATCGAGAAACGTGATCTCAGCGCAGTGGAAGAGCGGATCACAGTCGCTCACCGCGCTTTTGACGAGGAGAAGACAAGGGTAGAAGCACTTGTGAGCGAAATGCCGGCAGAACAACGCAGTGCCTTGACTCAATCGCTTGAGCCGGCAGTCAATAGCGATTTCATGTTGGTGAACATCGATGCGGAGCATCTTCAGACGATCCGCGATTAATCCTACAGCGTGAAGCAAATCCAATTTCTGGCCCAGGCCTTGCGTGCCGAAGCGAAATACAAGCAGTTTGCCGTTGCAACTGGCGATCGCCGTTTTCTCGATAAGGGCGCGCGCAAGAAGGAGCGCTTTCTCTCGGAAATCGACCGATTGGCGGCGGAGAAGTTCGATGCCGAACAGCGCGGCACGAGCGCCTTTGGCATCGCGTCGCATCCGGATGGAAAATCGGTGAATACGCAATAGTAACCGCGATCCGATCCAAACGTCGCGCCAACCTCTTCGAGGGTTGGGGCGACGTTGTTATGGCAAAGCGGTAGAGATGCGCGTAACAAAGTCCACATAACGACTCCCGCTGCTTCACGTTTGCAACGCCCCTTGCGTGCGGCGCGCCAGTCGTGATGATGCCCGCCACCATCTCGGGTTTAGGATTCATTACATGCCGAAGGCGGAAGAAGGGGCCCTGGTGTTGTTTTCGGGAGGGCAGGATTCTGCGACTTGCCTCGCCTGGGCGCTGGACCAGTTCGCAAGGGTGGAGACCATCGGTTTCGACTATGGCCAGCGTCACGCGGTCGAGCTCGCTTGTCGCTCCAACGTCACGCGGGCGATCGGAGAGAAATTCCCGGCCTGGGCGGAACGGCTGGGCGAAGACCATTTAATTGATTTGGGTTTTGTCGCAGAGATTGGCGACACCGCTATGACGCGGGATGTCGAAATCCAGATGGGCGAAGACGGTTTGCCCAACACTTTCGTGCCGGGTCGTAACCTATTGTTTTTCACGACAGCTG
>JAPPPC010000745.1:0-9681 GCA_028817685.1 Rhodospirillaceae bacterium | reverse complement strand
CAGCTGCGGCGGTCGCCTATCGCCGAGGGTTACGCCATATCGTCGGCGGTATGTGCGAGACCGACTATTCCGGTTATCCGGACTGCAGAGACGACACGATCAAAGCGATGCAGGTCGCCCTCACTCTGGGCATGGATCGGCGCTTCGTGCTGCACACGCCGTTGATGTGGATCGACAAGGCGGAGAGTTGGGCGTTGACCGAACGGCTCGGTGGCGCGGTCCTTGTCGATATCCTGCTCGAAGAAACCCACACCTGCTACATTGGTGATCGCACGACCCGCCATAGTTGGGGGTATGGGTGCGGTGCTTGCCCGGCCTGCCAATTGCGGGCGACGGGATACGAACGGTACCGGACCGGGGAGGGGACATGACCGACTACAAACGTTTCGAATTGGGTGATCTACGACTGCAATGCGGTATGACCGTGCCGGGCGCCTTTCTCGCCTACAAGACCTACGGTACCTTGGCTGCCGACAAGTCGAATGCAGTGCTCTATCCGACTTCCTTCGGTGCGCATCACACCGATATCGAATGGCTGATCGGTCCGGGCGATATCCTCGACACCGACCGCTGGTTCGTCATCATCCCGAACATGATCGGTAATGGCCTCTCGATCTCGCCCAGCAATGTCGGGGAGCCTTTCGATAAGGGCCGCTTTCCCGCCGTCACCCATTGGGACAACATCCACGCGCAAAAGCGCTTGCTGGAAGAGGTGTTCGGTATCGAGCGGCTGGCGCTGGCTTACGGCTGGTCGATGGGGGCGCAGCAGGCGCTGCACTGGGGGGCGATCTTCCCCGACCGAGTGGACAGGATTTGCGCCGTCTGCGGCGCGGCGCGCACCTCGCCGCACAATAAGGTGTTCATCGATGGCGTTCGCGCGACCTTGACGGCCGATCCAGGCCACCGCAACGGCTATTTCGAGGCACGTCCGGTGAAAGGGCTGCGCGCCATGGGCCGGGTCTATGCCGGCTGGGCCATGTCGCAGGCCTTCTACCGCGAGCATCTCTATCTGGAGCATGGATTCGGCTCGCTGGAGGACTATCTGGTGCGCGGCTGGGAGGCCAACTATCTGCGCCGCGACCCGGAAAACCTGCTCGCCATGCTAGGCGTATGGGAGCGCTGCGACATCAGCGACAATGAGATCTTCGAAGGCGATTTGGACAGGGCGCTGGGCGCCATCACAGCGAAGACTCTGGTCATGCCCGGCCGCACCGATCTCTACTTCACGCCGGAAGACAGCGAAGCTGAAACCGCCAAAATCCCGAATGCCACCTATCGCCCCATCGAATCCATCTGGGGCCACCGTGCCGGCAACCCGATTGAGTCCGTCGAAGACCAGACGTTTCTGCGTGAGGCGGTGCATGGTCTGATGGCGGGGTAGGGAATGGTTGACTGACCGCTCTCCCTCGCGCCTTCCGCCGACAGGTATGACGTGACAATATGCGGTCCAACGGCGCGCGGCGCCTCGTGAGTACGAAAAATAGGAGGGACGACCGATGGGAAAACAGCACGTCATCTATGAGGTCAGCGAGCAAATCGCGACGATCACCCTGAACCGGCCGGAGGCCAAAAACGCCCTGTCGACCGAGATGCGCGAACAGCTCGACGATGCGCTGAACGAGACGAGCGACCGGGCCGGTGACGACGTGAAGGCGCTGATCATCACCGGGGCCGGCGGAGCGTTTTGCGCTGGTGGCGACGTCAAGAACATGAATAACTCGCAGCAGGCTGGCGGTGTGGAGGCGAATGCCTCGCGCAGCCGCATGCGCGGCAGTCACAGCACGATATACAATCTGTTCCACATCGAACTGCCGGTTATCACACTGGTCGATGGCGCGGCCGCGGGCGCGGGCTGCAATATAGCGTTGGCCGGCGATTTCACGCTGGCGACGCCGCGCGCGTTTTTCATGCAAGCCTTCGCCCGTATCGGCCTTGTCCCGGACTGGAGCGGCTTCTACATCCTGCCGCGCCTGGTCGGCCAGATGCGCGCCAAGGAGCTCGTCTTCTCCGGCCGCCGCGTCTACGCGGAGGAGGCGAAGGAGATGGGCATGATCTACGACGTGGTCAGCCAGGAAAATGCGATGGAAGAGGCACGCGCCTTCGCCAGCCGCTTCACGCATGCGTCGACCACCGCGATTGGCGTGGCCAAGAACGTGCTGAACCAATCCTACAATCAGGATCATCGCACCTTGTTGGAGATGGAAGCCGCCGGCCAGTCGATCTGCCGAGATACCGAATTCCATAAGGAGGCGGTGCGCCGCTTCGCCGACAAGGAAACCCCGCTCTACAACTGGGAATCCTTCAAGTAATGACTGCCCGGCCCAAGGTCGATTTCGCGAAGATCGATTTCGAACAGGGCTGGAGCCGTCCGGAAGGCGCGCCCGAGGGCGTTTCGGTCAAGGTGCTGGCCGGCGCCCTCGATCACGTGGCCAAAAAGGGTCATTGTACCACCTTGACCCGGTGGCGCGCTGGCACGGAAGTCACGCAAGCGATCACGCACGACTATATCGAGGAAGTCTACGTGATATCCGGTGCCCTGCAATGGCTCGGCTCGGACGGTGCGACGGCGGTCGAAGCGGACAGCTATGTTTGCCGGCCCGCCGGCGTCCCGCACGGTCCTTTCCGTGCGGACGAGGATTATCTGGCAATCGAGTTTTGCTATTACGAAGACGCGGGCCGCTGACGCGGCAACACGCCAACCGTTCTAGCCGGTTATTTGAGGGCCGCTACAATCTTTGGGTTGTTGAAAAGCGTTTTTAGCTGCTCTCGGAATGCTGGGGGCACGGCCTTTCTCGCATGTGCTGGCGGATTAAAGTTGCTGCCGCCCAGATTATCTTCCCCCCTGACTCCGGTTTTTGCACGCTCTTTGCCGGTTGAATCGAAGACGCGCAGGACGACATCGAAAATCAATTTCGTGTTCACATAAGTGTCCGTCTTCCAGTCGCGTATCGTCACGAGAACCCCACGCTCCGTTTTAGTCGCAAGCAGCTTCTTCTCCGCGGCCGCGTCGCTCTCCTCCGGTAAGACCGACACGTTCTGCACCGCCGTGCCGCCAGCTTCCAAAGCCGCGACAATTGCTGCGGCAAAATCATTCGCCAACGTTTTTGAGGATTCGGTCGTTACGTCGTACGGGTTCCCGAATCCGGCCCTTTGCAAGCCCACGAAGTTCCCGGCTTTATCCCCTGAAACGACATAGGGACGACGGTCGTGCACGGCGACGGCGACTTTGGAGTCGGCAGTGATGTCGAATTTAGTGTCAGCGGCACTATACGAATGCTGGACGCCGACGGCGCAGCCGCCCGACAGAATGCAGATCGCGAGGATGGCAAATAGACGAATCACAGGAGCCTCTCCCTATAAACTTCATATTGCGAAGCCCATTCCGACGGATTCAAAGCGGGCCGCGTTCAAACGTTATAGTAGAAGAAATTCTTGTGACTCGCCAACCACCTGCCGCATCGGTCTTGCGGAAGCGTGAACCTCATTCCGAATGGTCGATCTCATCTTCTTCCGGCATGCTCTCGTCAATCGTCGTCTCTGGTAGGTAACCGACCGCCTCTATCTCGACACAGAGTTCCGGACGGACCAGCTTGCTGACCTCGATCAAGGTCGAAACCGGATAGTCGCCGCTGAAGAATTCGCGCCGCGCTTTCCATACCGCGTCGCGGTCGTCGATGTCAGTTAAGTAGATCAGCACCTTGACCACATCGTCCATGGTCCCGCCAGCGGCTTCCATCAGATGCTTGATCTTGGTGAAGATCGCGACGGCCTGGCTGTAGGCGTCGTTGCCCTGGATGGCACCGTCGAATTCCTGACCGCGCGCGGTCATGCCGGCGATATAGACATGCCGGTCGACGATCAGACAGTTCGACCAGGTATCGGCTGGCGGTTCGCCGACTTGCGGATGTGTTACGCGTCGTTTCGCCATTGCTAATTCCTCCCTACGCTCATTAGCCACTTCGTACCGATTGTGGCTTGTGCCCACAACGAAGGGCAATGCCGGGTTTCAACAGGTTTCCCTGCGCGGATGGACGTGGCACATTCCCATGCAGGATTTTACATTGCATGGAGTGTCGAATGGGCCTGAAGGATATCCGGGGCGTTCCGACTTCGACCGACAGTCAGGCGTCGCTCGATCGTCTGGAAGAGGCGCTCAAACTGGCGATCATCATGCGGGGCGATCCGGTCGCGGTTCTCGATAAGGCGCTGGAGGCCGAACCGGGCTTCGTGTTGGGGCTCTGCCTGCGTGCGGAGATGCAATTGCTGACGACGGAGCGGGCCCGGGTGCCACAGGTAGCGCGGGATGTGGAGATGGCCGAGGCCCTGACCGGGACTGCAAACGAGCGCGAGCGCGGGCACATTGCAGCCATCCGTGCTTGGCTCGAGGGCGACATGGAGAAGGCGACGGAGTGCTGGGAGGCCGTTCTGCTGGACTACCCGCGCGATCTGGTTGCCCTGTTCTGCGCCCACATGACGGATTTCTTCCTCGGCGAGGCACCGCAGATGCGCGACCGCATTTCCCGAGCGTTGCGCGGCTGGGATGCCGATACGCCGGGCTACGGCTATGTGCTGGGGATGTACGCTTTCTCGCTGGAGGAGGCTGGCGACTTCGCCCGCGGCGAGGATTACGGCCGCAAGGCGGTCGAGCTGAACCCTAAAGACGTTTACGCGATCCACGCGGTCGCGCATGTCATGGAAATGCAGGGAAGGCAGGAAGACGGCATTAATTGGATGACCGAGCGGCAGGCGGACTGGGCCGTCGGTTGCGGCTTCGCGATCCATCTCTGGTGGCATACCGCGATGTATTACCTCGATCTGGAACAGTATGATCGCGTTTTCGAAATTTATGAGAACGGCATTCGCCACAGCGCCGACGGGATCTCGCTTGAAGAGCTGGATGCGGCGTCGATGCTGTGGCGGCTAAACCTGTTGGGTGTCGATGTCAGCGATCGTTGGAGCGAACTGGCGGACCGCTGGGAGCCCAGTGCCGAAGACACTTACTACGCCTTCAACGACATGCATGCGATGATGGCCTTCGCAGGTGCGGGGCGGGACATGGCCGCGGCCAAACTGCTTGCCGCAACGGCTAGTTATGTGACCGAGCGCGGTGGCACCAACGCGCAGATGACCAAGGATGTCGGTATCCCCATTTGCCGTGCGCTGCTTGCCTTCAGCCGCGAGGATTACGACGCGGTCGTCGATCTGTTGCAGCCGATCCGGTACAAGAGCAACGTATTCGGCGGCAGCTACGCGCAGCGCGACGTCATCGCGTTGACCCTAATCGAAGCGGCGATCCGGGCGGGCCGGTTCTCGCTGGCCCATGCCCTGCTCGCGGAACGCACAGCGCTGAAGGAAACCAGTCCGATGACCTGGAAGCTCATGGCGCGTACGCTCGACGGTCTGGGTGACCGGCCCGGCGCTGATAACGCACGAGGCCGGGCTGAGTCGCTACTCGCCGGCGTCCGGCCAACCGTGCGCGACAATACTGGCCTGCGCGACAATCCGGTCTTCATCCCCGGGGGGTGCTTGTTGTAGCGCTTCGTGCCGCGAATTATGGTCGGTTCAGGATCAATTGACCTCTTGGATGTATCGGGATGTTCGATTTTCTGACCGCGCAAGCGCGCGCGCATGACAACCTCGCCCTGCATTGTGGATACGGTCCGGTGCGTTTCGCGATCCAATGCGATGACGACGTGACCTACGCTATAGTTGATGCGGCAGGTGTGCAGCTCGGCGGAACACCGCCCGGGGGCGGCGTCGACTTCACCATGGCGGCGACGCGGGCGCACTGGGCCGAACTGTTTCAGGATTCACCGCAACCTGGCTTTCAGACCTTGTCGGCGATGCGGCGGACTCAGACCCTCACCGTAACCGGGGACATGACGAAATTCTTCCAGCACTTGATGCTGCTGGAAATGCTGTTCTCGGGGTTGAGCGATGATCAGCCGCCCGCCGCGCTGGACGCGCCGGAGATTGAACCGGTGACCGGTCGCTACCTTCGCCTGATGCTCGAAGGCAAACCGCACCGTCTCTACTTCGAAGAGGCGGGCGAAGGCGTTCCGCTGATCTGCCTGCATACGGCCGGTAGCGACGGCCGCCAATTCCGCCATATCCTGAACGATTCGGCGGTCACCGATCGTTTTCGGGTGATCGCCTTCGATCTGCCCTGGCACGGCAAATCCTCGCCGCCAGCGGGTTTCGAATCGGAGGTCTACGAACTCACTACGGACCGCTATATGGAAATCGTCCTCGCGGTGGCCGATGCGCTGAAACTGGTCGATCCGGTCGTGATGGGCTGTTCGATCGGCGGCCGCGCGGTGTTACATCTGGCGCTGCGCCATGGCGAACGATTCCGCGCTGCGATCGGCCTGCAATCCGCGCTGTACGCGGAAGACCGCAGCCTGGGCGACCCGCAGCCAGAGAAGGCGCTGCACCGACCGGATATACACGGTGGCAAGCTGGCCGGAGCGTCCATGGCCGGCATGATTGCGCCGCAATCGCCCTCGGCGGAACGGTGGGAGACGATGTGGCACTACATGCAGGGTGGACCCGGCATCTTTCTCGGCGACATCCGATACTATTTCAAGCATGGCGATTTGCGGAACGGCCTCGCCGACGGGCTAAGGGACAGCCCCTGTCCGCTCTATCTGCTGAACGGCGAATACGACCCGTCGGCCACGCCGGAGATGGGCCGCGAAGTGGCGGAACTCGCCAATGCGGCCCACTTCGAAGTGATGAAGGGGATGGGCCATTTCCCGATGTCGGAGAACCCGGCGCTGTTTCGGCAATATCTATTGCCGGTATTGGACAAGATTCTGTCAGCGTAGTGCTAATTTGAACGATTGAGAGATTTTTTATGATCGATCCCCGCACCCCCATCCTTGTTGGCTCCGGCCAGGTCAGCGATTTCGACACGCCGCCTGAGGCGGGAACTTCCGCGATCGATATGATCGAACGTGCGGCGCGTAACGCCGCTGCGGATACGGGGGCAAGTGACGGGCTGTTGGCGGCACTCGACTCGGTTTGCATCCTGCGCCTCTACACCGATACGAGCTGGCGCTTTCAGTCGCCCTTCGGGAAATGCAGCAATCCGCCCGCCGCCGTGGCCGGTCGGTTGGGCGCGGCGCGGGCGCGCCTGCAGTACACCCACCCTGGTGGAAATATGCCGCAATACATGGTCAACCGGACCGCGGAGGAGATCGCCGCGGGACAGGTCGAGTTGGCTTTGATCGCCGGTGGTGAGGCATTGCGCACCATGCGCGGCGCGCGCAAGGCGGGTATCGAGATCGATTGGCACGAGGATGCGCCTGACGGCTATGGCGATTTCATCGAGATCGGCGACCCGCGCCTCGGCGTCAACGAATATGAGGAGCGGCACGAGATGCGCGCGCCGATCATGATCTATCCCATGGTCGAGAACGGCATCCGCGCCCATCGCGGCCGGTCGGTGGCGGATCATCAGCAGGCGATGGGCCGGTTACTCGCGGGGTTTGCCGATGTTGCGGCCGCCAACCCGCTGGCCGCCCGGCGCGAAGGCTACAGCTCGGATGCGATCGCCGCCGTTTCGGAAGAAAACCGCTATATCGGCTTTCCCTACACCAAACTGATGAACTCCAACCCCTATATTGACCAGTCCGCCGCGGTGATCATGACATCGGTCGGAAAAGCTCAGGAACTTGGCATCGATCCGTCGCGCTGGGTTTTCCTGCATGGCTGCGGCGACGCCAATGAACATTGGTTCATCAGCGAGCGCGTCAACTACCACAGCGCGCCGGCGATCCGGATGATGGCGTCGAAAGCCTTTGATATGGCGGGCAAGACGATCGACGATATGGCGCATGTCGACCTGTATAGCTGTTTCCCTTCGGCGATCGAGATGGGCTGCCAGGAAATCGGCATCGCAGAGGACGATCCGCGCGGGCTGACCGTGACGGGCGGCTTGCCCTTCTTTGGCGGTCCCGGCAACAACTATGTCACCCACTCGATCGCGGAGATGATGAACAAGGTGCGCGCGGAGCCCGGCAGTTTCGGCCTGTGCACGGCGAACGGTCACAATGTGACGAAGCATTCTGCCGGCATCTATTCGACCGTGCCGACGGAAGGCGCCTGGGTCCGCGAGAATCCAAGTGTCTATCAAGCGGAACTTGATGCCATGCCGAAGCCGGATCTTATCGAACAGGCCGAGGGCAGCGCGAAAATTGAAACCTATACCGTGATGCACCGGCCCGATGGGCCGGAACTTGGATTGATCGTCGGGCGATTGACCGAGAGCGGTCAGCGGTTCCTCGCCAACACGCCGCAGGATCAAGCGACCCTGATGGATTTACAGGAGAACGGTGAGGTGGGCCGTAAGGGCTCGGTTACGCACGCTGACGGTAAAAATTTGTTCGTTCCAACTTAGTTTAAAATATCAGTATCACTATGCAACATTTTGAAAATAATAAATGAATATATCTTTCAACAAAGCGCTTTAACTATATGTTAAGCCGCTTATATTTAGGTTAAGGGGCTAAACTTTGTTCATGACCGAGGAGGCCATGATGAAACGTATTGCAGTAATTTCCGCCTTGGCTTTTGCCCTGTCGCCCATCTCGGCTGTGTACGCGCAGAGCGCCGCGTCGGTCGTGACGAATGCGACGTCGGATGCCACGACCCGGGCTGTCACCGAAGCGGTTCAAGGGGCCACGCAGGATGCCTTGAAGTCCAGTCAGAAAACCGAATCGATGAAGTCTCGCGACATGAAAGCGCAGGCCAAAAAGGCCGGTTCGGCGGCGAAGAAGCGCGCCAACTGATCGTTGGCGCTTTCTCGGGTGCCGAGCTATCGCATTTAGCAGCGCCGGTACCTGTATGATTTTTACGGCTTTTGGCCGCTTGTCCTAAGCGCCCTTGAAACTCGGTGTTCGTTTCTCGCGCCAGGCGTCATGGGCTTCAGCGCGATCTTCCGTGAACTCCAACGCCATAAAACGGTAGGCGTCCGCCAGTGCGGCATCCGTGATGTTCGGGATGTCGAGGCTGCGGTTCATCGATTCCTTAACAAGGCGGGCGGCGAGCGGCGGCATACCGGCGATGTGGTCCGCGACCTCCATCGCCTGGTCCATCAGTTTGTCATGCGGCACGTACCATTGCGCCAAACCGATCCGATGGGCTTCCTCACCCTTTAACGGAAAACCCATGGCAACGCGCATCGCCTGACCGCGACCGATCCAGCGGGCAAGGCGTGCGGAACCGCCATAGGCCGGGATGATGCCGAGCGCGACCTGCGGCAGCCGCCATTCGGCCTTCTCCGAGGCGACGATCAGATCGCAGCAGAAGGTGATGATGCAGCCGATACCGATGGCATAGCCATTGACGGCGCAAACGATCGGCTTGGCGAAATTATTCAGCATGGTGAAGGGCTGCTTCTTGAGCCGCGGCAGGCCTTTGATGAAGTCCGCTGTCGAGGGATGCGAATGGGTGTTGGGATCCTTCAGGTTGGCGCCCGCGCAGAACGCGCCGCCCGCTTCATCGCCGGTCAGGATGGCGCAGCGGATTTCGTCGTCGGCTTCCATTTCCGCGAAATACTCTTCGATCGAGTCGTAGAAATCAGGCGCCCAGGCATTGCGGTTCTTGGGGCGGCTTAACGTTACGATTCCGATGGAACCGCGTTTCTCGTAGAGGACCGGCATGGGGCGTCTCCTGCGC
>JAPPPC010000279.1 GCA_028817685.1 Rhodospirillaceae bacterium | reverse complement strand
GGGCGCCGCCGTCACGACACTGGTCGTCATGATATCTTTCGCCAGCATGGTCTTCGCTGACTGTAACAACGTCTCGCGTCATGACCTCGTCGGCGCGAGTGCCGTGCGTCTTTATATAGTTCGCCGCGTCAGTCTTGCGGTCGCTCAGCAAGCGTAACCACCAGGAAGAAAGACGTGAATCCTTGGCTTCCGTTTGCTCCCGCAGAATAAGGTCGCCTTCCGTCACAATTCCCAGGATCGCCCCCTGCTCGTTTACGACCGGTAGGCCGCTAACGTTGTGTGTCATCATCAGATGAGAAATCGCTTCGATAGATGTGTCGGGCGCCGCCGTCACGACACTGGTCGTCATGATATCTTTCGCCAGCATGGTCTTCCTCCATCGTCGGACTCGGATTCACTCACGCTTATCCGCCTCGGAATCTATTGGCGGTGTATCTTCCTTATACGAGTCCTCGATATTTCGGATATGACCTAGATCATAACTATTGTCCCGGATGCGATTGGTCCGCTTTTCGGCCCATGAGTCATCGACGGAGATGCTCTTGCAATAGAGCAGATGAACGCACAACACCGCGCCCCAAATCATGACGGGCCAGTGAAACCAGCGCGTCTCGGAGAAGGTGAGATCGAGCGCTGCCAGGCTGGCGCCGATACCGATGAAATAGGCGATGTGGATGCGCCGATACTGCCCACATAACCGGCTCGGCCGCTTATTCTCCGACATATACATGGCGCAATTCCTTCATTCCGACAGGGACTTATGATATGCCGTTCCGTGTGGCAATGAGAAGTAAACTGATAGAAACGCTTAGCAATGGATCGCGGCCTCGAATGAAATATCCGATCATAGTCGCGCTCGCCGCTCTCTTGTTCGCCGCCGACGCGACGGCGAAACGACCGCAAATTCTCCCCGAGCCCATGCTTGTGAATCTTTTTGCCCTGACAGAAGCTTCAGCGGAGCTGCAGATCTGCATGGACAGCAATGCCTATAGCAGCCTGCCCGCTAACGATAAGTCGCTGCGTAACCGTTAACAGGTAAACATCACATCGCTTGTGCAGAAAATTGCGCGGAAATCCGACGCATACCTGCTTGCCTTCTTCGAGCAGTCTCGAAACGAAGCGGCGAAGCGGCCGGAACGGATCAAGACGATGCAGGAGCAATTCGCCTATTGCGGAAACGGGATGCTCGAACGCATGAAACGTTACGTCTTCGATAGCCGCCAGAAACTCGACTACTTCTTGTCGCAACAACCGAATGCGCGGTAGCGGGAGCCCCTGCGGGAGTCAGGCCGCGTTTGCGGCACGTCCGAGCCGGTTGAGCAAAAAGTCGACATCCTCCGGACTCTCGTCATCGACGAGGTCCTCGAACTGGGTCAGCACGCGTTCCAGCATACGCCGCGTGCTCGCGTTCGGATCGCCGTCGATACGCTCCCGTTCCGTTTCCTGCAACACATCCAGCGCGATTCGATAGGCATGGTACAGAGAGGCCGGCAACTGGCATCGTTCGTACAGCGATTTAAAGCCAAGCGCGCCCTTGTCATGGACCAGCTTTCGGGCGTTGAGCACCGAGATTCCGGCCATTTTGGCCAGCGCGGCTTCGAAGAAGCTCAAATCGCCGACGCAGATTGCTCGCAGCAGGATCGACGGCGTCAACCGTCGGTTCCGTACCAGCGCCTCGACCAGCATTTCGACATCGCTATCGTTCGAATCCGCGCTCAACAGGCCCAGCGTGGCGCGCTCGCGAATCTGCAACACCAGATCATCCGCCAGTCCACCAGGTAATTCATGGTGCGTCACCAACCGATCAATCAGTTTGTCGGACACCTTGGCAACGAGACGTTCGGAAACGGCGATCGGAAGGCTGGACCGCATCACGAGCGGTGTTTGCACCTTTTCGCTGTCACCGAAGCGGTCGACAACCTTGTGCATTGTGCTGTCGGCAACCTCCGCACCCTCATTGCCGACCAGGGTCGCGACTGCAGTCTCATCACCGTGATCCACGATAACGTCCGAAACGGCGGGTGACACCGTCGGACGGCTGGCGACGGCCGTCTGGCGCTGACTGCCCTGCGTCCGAACGATATCGATCAAGTCTTCGTCGGACAGCGCCTCGGAAAATTCGAGCATGGGCACGGCAACAGCGTCGCTCGCGTCTTTGGCCAGGACCACGGCAACGTCCGAGGAGAGTTCCGGCGCGTGTTTCAAGTGCGTGACGAGCGCCGTACGAACGCGTTCTTCCGCGTCTTTTACCATGACCCGAAAGATATCTTCCGCGATCTGGCGCTCTGTATCGCTTAGCGCACCGTCCTCATAACGGCTTGCGACTTTTCCCGCGGCATTCGCGCGGTTCGCTGCGGACGGATCATCGATCAGCCGCGCGACATCTGAAACGGATAATTCGTCGGTCATGGGACAGCGTCGTTGCAAATCCGGATGTATTGCACGCCATGTGACGAAAAATTAATTAATTAACCATTAAACGGCAGCAGCGCTGCGGACCAGCGGGGTTGGGCGCCACTCTGGCACGGCAGTGCGATTTGATCGGACAGGCGATCGCATCTACAAGATCGACCATGACCCGTATCGTCTTCCTGCTGATAACGCTCACCGCTTGGTGCGCCAGTGCTGTCGCCGAACGCCTACTATTGCCCGCGGACAAGGCCTATAA
>JAPPPC010000587.1 GCA_028817685.1 Rhodospirillaceae bacterium | reverse complement strand
GGTCTGATGTTGCGGCGGCGCAAGAAGCGGTAAACGCAATTCGCCGAATTCGTTAGCGTTTGAGCGGGCTTAGGCTGCCTGCGGCAAGCCGTCGGACAAGCGCCCCTTGAAGTGCGGCATGACCTTGGTCGAGAAAAGGCGCGCCGCCTTGGCATGCGGGTAACCCGACAGGCAGAAGCTGGAACAGCCAGCCTCGACGAACTCGTCCAGCGTATCGGCGATCTGTTTCGGCGTGCCGACAACGGCGATGCCGGCCCCGGAGCGCACCATCGAAATGCCGGTCCAGAGATGCGGATGGATCTTCATTTCGTCGCCGGATTCCTCCAGCAACTGCCAGACCCGCTGGTTTGCCTCCGACGTCTTGCGAATGCTGTCGACCGTCGTGCCCTGCGCCTTGTTGTCGTTGAATAGTTGGAATTTTGTCGCCCCGGCGACCAGCTTATGTGCCTCATCCCAGGCTTCATCCTCGCTGTCGGCGCAAACGATCTGCAGCCGCATCCCGAAACCGAGCGCATCCTCACGGCCGTATTTGGCGGCGCGCTGGCGCATCTCCTTGATGTTTTCCGCGATAACCTCGGGCTTATCGCCCCAGAACAGGTGAATGGTGGAATGTTTGGCGGAAATTTCCTTGGCCTGATCGGAACCACCGCCGAGGAAGAAGGGCGGGTGCGGCTGCTGCAGCGGTTTCGGCTCAATCACTTGATTGACCTGATAGTGCTTGCCCTCGTAGCCGATCGGTTCGTTCGACGCCCAAAGCCGCTTCATGATCTCGACTTCTTCGTCCATCTTCTCGTAGCGGACCTGCTTGCTGTCGGAAATCCCGTCAGCCTGCGTATCGGCATCGCTGATGCCGGCGATCAGGTTGATGCAAAGCCGGCCGCCGGTGAGTTGATCTAGGGTGGCGTACATCTTGGCCGAGAGCGAAGGATTGCAATAGCCGGAACGCAGTGCGATCAGCGGTGCGATTTGCCTGCTGCGCGCGGCGTAAAAGGAGGCGGTCACCGTCGCCTCCCAACAGGAGGCGTTGACCGGCATCAGCAGATACTTGAAGCCGCCTTCATCGGCCGCCGTCACCACCTCCTCGAACATTTCCGGGCTTTGCGCGATGCGCTGGTTCGGATCGGCAAGGCAGGTGCTGTCGCCGCTGGTCGGCAGGAACCATCCGAATGTCAGGTCGTCCATGGTGTCCTCCTCTTTCGTTCGGGCGAAAGGCGCTCTCAGGCAGGCGCCGGTGCGCTCAACACCCTTTGTAGTTCCTGCGCAGACACGCCTGCGCGAGCTTCTTGGCAGCGGTAACGTCCGCCTTACTCATCAACTTGGTCAGGTGGTGGGTAATCTCGGTACCGTACTTGCTCCCCCGGGCGGAGGCCAGGCTGGCCCACATATAGGCTAGGTTCCGGTCCTTCCCGATCCCTTTGCCGATATTGTACATCACCGCCATATTCCACATGGCTTCGAGATAACCCCGTTCGGCCGATCGCTGGAACCACATCACCGCGGTCTCGTCATCCTGATCGACGCTGATCCCCTTGCGGTACATCCAGCCCAGCTTGAACTGCGAGGGCGCATGCCCCTGTTCGGCCCCGCGCCGATACCAGGAGCGTGCTTTCTCGAAGTCCCGGTCCACGCCGCGCGCCAGCTCGTAGATGAGACCCAGCCGGTACTCCGCATCGGCATAGCCTTGTTCGGCGGCCATCTCCCATAACGTGCGGGCGTTTTCAAAACTCACCGGCACGCCGAGGCCACGGAAATGCATCATACCCAAATTGAACTGCGCGCGCGGGAAGCCCTGATCAACGGCGCGCTGGTACCACTGCAACGCCGCCGCCCGGTCCCACGTCACGCCATATCCATGGGTGTGCAGAAACCCCAACCCATCCTGCGCCTGCGGGCAGTTCTGTTTCGCCGCCCGTTTGTACCACTTCGCCGCCGCCTCATAGCTTTGCGGGACGCCCTCGCCTTCCTGGTATTTCAGCCCCAGTTCATACTGCGCGCGCGGGCTGCCGTTCTCCGCGGCCTCCAGCAGCTTCTCCAGGTCATTCGCCCAACTGCCTCCGACAAGTCCACAGAGCAGCGCCGTCGTCAGGCAAAGCGTCGAAATAATCGTCTTCATGAACTCTACCTGACGGAAATTAGGGCGTAGAAACATAAATTTAGGGAGCAGAGACACCAACGCCCACCTTATCGCTTCTACAGGAAGTGCGGGATCACGTCCTCGGTGAAGCGGATAAAGCTTTCGTGTCCCAGCGGCGCGATCATGAGGTAGTCCATGTCGTTGGTCTCGCGCAACCGCTCAATGTCGTCGATGATCTTCTCCGGTGAGCCGCACAGCGCGCAGTCGTTCACGTACCGTTCGATCGGGTCGACATTCTCGCGTTCTGCCGCGATCATCGCCTCGTTGGACTGGGTCTTGCCTTCCGCCGCCGCCTTTTCGCCGCCGCGGATATTGCTGTTTTTCTTTAGGTAGCTGCCAAACATGAATTGTGCGCCGCTGCGGCCCAACTCGAACCCTTCTTCCATCGTCTTGCCGATCCCGACGGTCCGGGTCAGCGGGATGCTGCGCCCATTGAAGCTGTAACCCGACGATTCCAGCGCGTCTTTGTAGAGCTGCCGCTTTGCGAAACTTTCCGCATGCGTGGAATGGGGACCCTGCAGGATCGAATAGCCT
>JAPPPC010000111.1 GCA_028817685.1 Rhodospirillaceae bacterium | reverse complement strand
GTGACCGGCGGGCCGAAGGGCATCAAGGTCGGTGGCCGGGTGACCGAGAACCTGCTGACCGAGTACACGCCCGGTCAATGGCAGCAGATCGTCGTCAAGAACGATAAGGTCAACGACGAGATCGAGCGCGTCAAAAAGCAGTTCAACGATGCGGTCGATCAGTTCCAGGCCCGCTTCGAAGACAAGGTCGACAAGCTGCAGCGCGGCGACGACCTGCTGCCGGGCGTGATGAAGATGGTCAAGATCTTCGTCGCCGTGAAACGCAAGATCCAGCCGGGCGACAAGATGGCCGGCCGTCACGGCAACAAGGGTGTCATCTCCAAGATCGTGCCGATAGAGGACATGCCCTGCCTGGAAGACGGGACGCCGGTCGATATTGTGCTCAACCCGCTCGGCGTGCCGAGCCGCATGAATGTCGGACAAATTCTGGAGACCCACCTCGGGTGGGCCTGTGCCGGACTCGGCCGACAGATCCAGGCATCGCTCGACGCGGTCAAACGCGGGGGCAAGGTCGATGGCCTTCGTAAGGATTTGAACACAGCCTATGGCAAGCTCTATAGCGGCGACATTAAGGACCTTGAAGACAATGCCGTGCTGGATCTGGCGGGCAATTTGACCAAGGGCGTGCCAATCGCGACGCCCGTCTTCGATGGCGCCCGGGAGGAAGATATCCTGGAAATGCTGTCGCAGGCCGGTCTCGACGTGTCGGGACAGGTGACCTTGGTCGATGGCCGGACGGGTGAAGCTTTTGATCGCAAGGTGACAGTCGGGTATATTTACATGCTCAAGCTGCATCACTTGGTGGATGACAAGATTCACGCGCGCTCGATCGGTCCGTACAGTCTCGTTACGCAACAGCCGCTTGGCGGCAAGGCGCAATTCGGTGGCCAGCGCTTCGGCGAGATGGAAGTGTGGGCCCTCGAAGCGTATGGCGCCGCCTATACGCTGCAGGAGATGCTGACGGTGAAATCGGACGACGTATCGGGCCGGACGAAAGTGTACGAAGCCATCGTAAGGGGCGACGACAATTTCGAAGCAGGTATCCCGGAATCCTTCAACGTCTTGGTGAAGGAGCTTCGGTCCCTCGGCCTCAATGTCGAATTGAAGCAGAGCTGATTAAAATTGCGGCGGATGGCGGCCAAGCGCCGTCCGCCGGTGTAACGCAACGCGCGAACCCAGGAGTGACTCGATGAACGAGTTGATGAACTTTTTCGGCCAGCCTTCCGGCCCGCAGAGCTTCGATCAAATCCAGATTTCGATCGCCAGCCCGGACCGGATCCGCTCCTGGTCTTTCGGTGAGATCAAGAAGCCGGAGACCATTAACTACCGAACGTTCAAGCCGGAGCGCGACGGGCTGTTCTGTGCCCGCATTTTCGGTCCGATCAAGGACTATGAGTGCCTGTGCGGCAAGTACAAGCGCATGAAGTATCGCGGCATCATCTGCGAGAAGTGCGGTGTCGAGGTGACCTTGTCGAAGGTGCGCCGCGAGCGCATGGGTCATATCGAGCTGGCCTCGCCAGTGGCGCACATCTGGTTCATGAAGTCGCTGCCGAGCCGCATCGGCCTGCTGCTCGACATGACGCTCAAGAACCTTGAGCGGGTTCTATATTTTGAGAACTATGTCGTGACCGAGCCGGGTCTGACAGCACTTGAGCAACGCCAGCTTCTGTCGGAAGAAGAATTTCTCGACGCCCAAGACGAATACGGCAATGAGAGCTTCACGGCCAAGATCGGCGCCGAGGCCATCCAGGAGATGTTGAAGGACATCGATTTGGAGAAGGATCTGGTCGATCTCCGCGAGGAGCTCGCGGAAACCGGTTCCGAAGCCAAGCGCAAGAAACTGGTCAAGCGTCTGAAGCTGGTCGAGGCGTTCCTCGCCTCCGACACGCGGCCGGAATGGATGATCCTCGACGTCGTGCCGGTGATCCCGCCGGAACTGCGCCCGCTGGTGCCGCTCGATGGCGGCCGGTTCGCCACGTCGGATCTGAACGATTTGTACCGCCGGGTGATCAACCGGAACAATCGTCTGAAGCGTCTTATCGAGCTGCGCGCGCCGGACATCATCGTCCGGAACGAAAAGCGCATGCTGCAGGAATCGGTCGATGCGTTGTTCGACAACGGCCGGCGCGGTCGGGTCATCACCGGCGCCAACAAGCGCCCGCTCAAGTCGCTGAGCGACATGCTCAAGGGCAAGCAGGGCCGTTTCCGGCAGAACCTGCTGGGCAAGCGCGTCGATTATTCCGGCCGTTCGGTCATCGTCGTTGGACCCGAGCTGTTGCTGCATCAATGCGGCCTGCCGAAGAAGATGGCGCTCGAACTGTTCAAGCCGTTCATCTATTCGAAGCTGGAGCTTTACGGTCTCGCCTCGACGATCAAGGCGGCCAAGCGCATGGTCGAGAAGGAGCGTCCGGAAGTCTGGGATATCCTGGAAGAGGTCATCCGCGAGCATCCGGTTCTGCTCAACCGGGCACCGACATTGCACCGTCTCGGCATCCAAGCGTTCGAGCCGGTGTTGATCGAGGGCAAGGCGATTCAGCTTCATCCTCTCGTCTGTACGGCGTTCAACGCGGCCTTCGATGGCGACCGGATGGCGGTTCACGTGCCGTTGTCGCTCGCAGCGCACCGCGAAGCGCGCGTGCTGATGATGGCGACCCACAAGAGCCTGTCGCC
>JAPPPC010000439.1 GCA_028817685.1 Rhodospirillaceae bacterium | reverse complement strand
CCATATCCGTCAGCGATTGGCGAATCTGGCGGTAGACGAAGCCCAGGAAGTTGAGCGGCAGATAGAGTTGGATCAGGTAGGCGTTGACCATGACGAAATCGCCGACCGTCATCGTCTTTTCGACGACTTCGTTGCCGGCCATGAACATGATCAGGATCAGCCCGGCGGAAATGATCGCGGCCTGCCCGACATTCAGGTACGACAAAGTCACCGTGTTGCGCACCGAGGCTTCCTCGTAGCGCCGCATGGAGCCGTCGAAGCGCGTCGCCTCATGCGCCTCGTTGCCGAAGTATTTGACCGTCTCGTAATTCAGCAGGCTATCGATGGCCTTGGTATTGGCTTCGGTATCGCGGTCGTTCATCTCGCGCCGGAACTGAATGCGCCATTCGGTCACGACCAGGGTGAAGACGATGTAGCCGACGATGGTCACGAAGGTGACCAGCGCGTACCAGACATCGAACAGACCCCACAGAATCGCGCAGACCAGCCCGATCTCCAGCAAGGTCGGGATGATATTGAACATCATGAAGGCGAGCACGAACTCGATGCCCTTCACGCCGCGCTCGATGATGCGCGACAGCCCACCGGTCTGCCGTTCGAGATGGAAGCGCAGGCTCAGCGCATGAAGATGCCGGAAGGTACGCAGCGCCGCATTCCGCACGGCGCGCTGTGCGACGCGCGCGAAGATGGCCTCGCGCATCTCGGCGAAGACGACGGACAACACCCGGGATCCGCCATAGGCGAACAGCAAACCGATCGGCAGCGCCACGGCGAGCGCCGTTTCCACGGTCAGCGCGTCGACGATGTCCCGGTAGAATAGTGGCACATAGACATTGACGATTTTCGACAGCGCCATCAGGCCGAAGGCGATGAAGACACGCGCGCGCATGCCCCATTGGCCCGCCGGCCACAGATAGGGCATCAGGGTGAGCAGCGTGCGGTATTGCCCCTTCGACCCCGCGGGCGAACTGTACAGGCTGGCGTGGCTCATTAAGTCTGGTTTTCCGGCGACGGCTGGCGCTCGTGCCGACGACGAGCGGTCAGAGGTAATAGACCAGCAAATAGCCGCCGAGCAACAGCATTACCCATAGCGCCGCGCCGCTGATTGCCCAGGTCCGGGCGAGGATTCCGCGCGGCCCGTGATAGTGGAACACTCGAGCCAACAGATAGGTCGCCAACGAAGACCGCCAGCGGCGCAGCTCGTCGCGCGCCTGTACCAGGCTCCTCATGAACGCGGCCACGGTGCGCGGGACCAATCGACGATAAATCCAATCGGTGTCGAGATTTATGCCGCGCAGTTCCTGTGGGTAGAAACCGTAGCGTTGCAGTAGCGCGAAACCCAATGTGGCAAATGCCAGCAACTGCAGCATCGTGATCACGTGGGCCGTCGTATAGGGCACGTAATTCACCGCATAGGGCAGAATTGCGTAGAGCGGGTCCGGATAGACCCCGATGGCGACGCACAAGAACGCCGTGACCCCCATGGCGATCAGCATGTTGAGCGGCGCTTCCTGCACCCGCTTGCCGGAATCCTGGGCGAAGAAGGCGAAATACGGCACCTTGATCGCCGAGTGATAGATCACGCCCGCGGAAGCAAACACCAGGACGGTCCAGGCGATCCAATGACCCTCCTCCGCCGCGGCGGTCAGGATCATCGATTTTGTCACGAAACCGCCCAACAGCGGCATGCCGGAGATCGAAGCGGCGCCGACGATACAGAACGTGGTCGTCCACGGCATCGATTTGTAGAGCCCGCCGAGATCTGACCCGTTCGCGGTACCCGCACGGTACAACACCGCGCCCATCGTCATGAACAGGAGACCCTTGTAGAGGATGCCCGCGAACGCGTGCGACACCGCGCCGTTCAGCGCCAGTTCCGTGCCGATACCGACGCCGACGACCATGAAGCCAAGCTGGTTGTTCAGGCAGTACGCCAGCACCCGGCGTAAATCGTTTTCGATGACCGCGTAGAAGATCGGGAACACCGCCATCGTGGCGCCGACCCAGATCAGCATCTCGGTACCCGGATAACCGCGGGCCAGCGCGTAGATTGCAAGCTTGGTGGTGAAGGCGCTGAGGAATACCGTGCCGGTAACCGTCGCTTCCGGATAGGGGTCCTGCAGCCAGCTGTGCAGCAGCGGGAAGGCCGCCTTGATGCCGAAGCTGAGCAGGATCAGCTTGCCGCCCAGACTGTCGATGCCGATCTGGCTGAAGGTGATCGACCCGGTCTCCCCGACGATCAGGATTGCGCCCGAAAGCAGCAGAACGCCGGATGTGATCTGGATAACCAGATAGCGCATGCCCGTGCGGTAGGCGCGCTCCGACCGCGCCGCCCAGATCAGGAAAACGGAGGTGAGCGCCGTCAGTTCCCAGAAGATGAAAAGACTGACCATATCGCCGGCGAAGACGGCGCAGATCGCCGCGCCGGCATAGGACAGTCCGGCCACTTGCTGGACCGTGTCCCTGATATGCAGGGCGTAGAAAACACTGAGAAAAGCGGCGATCGTGAAGATATAGCCGAAGACGAGGCTGAGCTTGTCGACCCGCAGCATGACCAGCGAATAATCGAACGCGGTGAACGTCCCGAATTCGCCCATCTCCAGGTTCAACATCTGCCAGCCGCACAAAACCGGCAGCAACAGCATGTAGGCCGCGCGCAAATGTCCCCGC
>JAPPPC010000236.1 GCA_028817685.1 Rhodospirillaceae bacterium | reverse complement strand
CCATCCGGGATTTTGCCGCCGACGAAGAAAAAGCCGGAGAAGCGGGAAGATATCACCGGCCCGACCCATCCACTGGTGCGTATCCATCCGGTCACCGGCAAGCGGGCGCTTTATCTCGGCCGGCACTATGAATGGCCGTCCAGCTATATTCCTGAGCTCGATGACAAGGAAAGCGAGACGCTGCTGGCGAAGCTTTGGGCCGCGGCGAGTGACGATTCAATAATGTGGTCGCACGAAGATTGGCAAGATGGGGACCTGCTGATGTGGGACAATCGCTGCACGATGCATGCGCGGTCCCCGGTAGATCATTCCCAGGCTCGCGTCCTGCACCGCACCCTGATTAAGGGGGACCCGGTGATTTCCGCCTGGGATCAGCCATCCGCGGCGGCGGAGTAAGGTTCTATCGCAGCTTTACGCCCGACTTTCTGGCCGGGGCGTAAAGTTTTGAGGGGTATTTGATTTAAAATTTCAGCCTGTGACATCTATCACAGGCTGGATCGGTGATTCCTGCCAGTATGAATTGTAGAAAAGGCAGGATTTGCCGAAGGGGCAGCGGCAAGGGCTTGCGAAACGCGGAAACGGTTTTCGTGTATCGGCAAAGCCCCGCACCAATCGGCAATGGTCTTAACGCAACGGGCACAGCAATGCCCACGGGCCTTAGTGGACGGCGTGAAATGACCGAATTGAACCGAATTATGTGTGTCGATGACAATCTCGACATTCTGACGATCACCAAGTTCACGCTCGAGGCGATGGGCGGCTTTAGCGTGATGACATGTGAATCCGCACAGGAAGCTTTGGAAAAGGTTGACGCGTTCGACCCGGACCTTTTCGTGCTGGACGTTATGATGCCGGAAATCGATGGGCCGACGCTGTTTCAGAAACTTCGAGACCTGCCGAAGTGGGAATCCACGCCGATCATGTTCATGACTGCGAAATGCCAAGCCCATGAGGTCGCGAAGCTGATGGAATTGGGTTCGATCGGTGTCATTCCGAAACCGTTCGATCCCGTCGAACTGCCAAAACTACTTATGCAGATCTGGGACGCCCGGCACTCGGAACTGAAAGTGGCCGCAAGCGGATAGTTCCCTCCATAGGCTCCGGTCGATCAGGACAGGGTCTCACCCTTTAGAAACCAATCCAGTATGTGCGGATTTTCGTCGCGTGGATAGGTGTGCGCCAGATCCGGAATTTCGCGGAACACCAGATCTGCGCCGAGCCCGGTCAGGACTTCGCGGGCCATGTGGGCGACCTCAATATCGAACATCCAATCGTGCGTCCCATGTGTCAGGTAGATTGGCCGCCCGGCGATGTTCGGGGCTTCGATCAATTCCAGCATCATCGGGTGAAAGCTCGCCGCGATTGGTGCCAGATGGGTGAAGGGCGATGCGGAACGGAGACCGCTGACATAGGTGAAGGTCCCGCCGTCGCTCATGCCGGTCATCAGGAGGCGGCTTTCATCGACCGACCAGCGCGCGCGCACCGATTGTAGCATTGCCTCTAAATTGTCGCTGTCGATGTCCGGTCCCATAAGTGCCCAGGTGTCGCCACGGGCTGTTGGGCTGATCAAAATGATACCGCGGCTGCGCGCTTCCTTGAGCCAGGTCCAAAGAAATCCACGTCCGTGCCCCGCGCCGCCATGCAATGCGATGACGACGGGGTAGGAATTTGCCGGGTCGTAGTTCTCCGGGATGTAGAGGGAGTAGCCTCCCTTGCTGCCGCGTTCATAGTCGATGTGATGGACCCCGGTATCCGGATGGTCGCCTTTTAAGCTTTGCAGAAACTCCGGGTCGTCATGCCGAAAGTCTTCCAGGAAGAAAGCGTTGACCGCATCAGAGATCGGGGCGGCGGGATATAAGGATTCCAGGGCGTATGGCGTGTAGCGCAGGGCGCGATAGGCATGAAATATGCCCTCCGGATCGGACGGCACTTCCTCAAATGCCGACATCGCCTTCAATGTCAGCTCCATAGAGGTGCGCACACCGGCCGCGATCAGGTCTTCTGTTTCAGGTAAGGTTACGTAAGCGTCCTGCAGCGGCCCCCGGACATCGTCGATCTTCCCTTTTACTTGTTCCAGGTGGATCGGGTGCAAATGACGTTGGGCGGATTGCAAGCGCGTCAGCGCCGTCAACAGCGGCGGGACGACTGAGTCGAGGTTCATGCCGTGAAATCGGCTTGATCGCCGCCTGCGGTTCCAGAGTGCGGTATCGTGTGCATAGACATCGCGGCGCAACCTCTTGTCGACAATGTACTGACCGCATCGATGATAAACCAGCGGTCCGACAAGGCCAATCGGAGCGCCTTAATAGACCAGGACGTCTTCTTCGCCGCTTTCGGCGAGCAAAATTTCGCCCTGCTCGGCGAGCTGCTTAGCGGTGTTGACGATTTCCAACTGCGCGTCGTCAACGTCCGACAGCCGCACCGGACCCATCGCCGCCATGTCCTCGCGCAGGATTTTCGCCGCCCGCTCCGACATGTTGGTGAAGAAGATGTCCTTCAGCGAATCCGACGAGCCTTTCAATGCGATGCCCAATTTGTCTTTGTCGACGCCGCGCAGCAAAGTCTGAACGCCGCCTGAATCGAGCTGAGCCAGATCCTCGAAGGTGAACATCAGCGATTTGATCTTGTCCGCCGAGTCGCGGTTGCGCTCCTCCAGGAGTGTCATGAAGCGG
>JAPPPC010000333.1 GCA_028817685.1 Rhodospirillaceae bacterium | reverse complement strand
GTAGAAGGAGTCGGTCGCGGGGGACAAGCCACCCGCCTCTTTAACGTAGTCGCGCATACGGCGGTGCCAGTCCGGCGAATCCATTCAGATGGTCTCCTAAAGCTCGGGGTCAGTGTTTGTAGGACGGGTCCAGCTTGTCCATCAGCCGGACATAGGACTCGAACTCAAGATATCCGGCGGGTGCGCCGTCATTGCCTTCAAGGAACTCGTCTGTCAACCGTGCGGAGTCCTCGCAGACCTCTTGCGACGGGATCGTCAACGCACCGCCGCCGGCCTGCGCCGCGATCTGAATCTCGCAGGCGCGCTGCAGGCGGAACATCAGGATGAACGCCTCTTCCACCGTCGCGCCGGCGGTCAGCAGGCCGTGATTGCGCAGGATCAGCGTCTTGTGGTCGCCCATCGACGCCACCAGCCGTTCGCGCTCACCCAGATTGAGGCTCGGCCCTTCGTAATCGTGATATCCCACCCGGCCGTAATAGCCGGTCGCCATGATGCTGATCGGCAGCAGCCCGTCCTGCTGCGCCGCCACCGCCATGCCGTCGGTGGTGTGGATGTGGAAGACGCAATGCATGTCCTCGCGGCCGGCATGGACCGCGCTATGAATAACGAATCCCGCCTTGTTGACCGGATAGTTGCTCGGCCCGACGGTGTTGCCGTCGATATCGATCTCGACCAGGTTGGACGCCGTCACCTCGTCATAGCGCAGGCCCCACGGGTTGATCAGGAAGTTGCGCGTGCCCGGCACACGCAGGGTCAGGTGCCCGTAAATCGTCTCCGTCCAGCCGAGATGGTGGACGATACGGTAGGCGGCGGCCAGCCGCTGCCGCGCCGCCCACTGCGCCTCCTCCAGAGTTTGATCGACCGCCTCGCTCACCGCTGTTCCTTCCCTCAATACAGGCCCTTGGCCCGCCGCTCGACGAAACTCGCTTCAAGTTCCTCGGCGCTTTCCGCCAAGGCGATCTGGTCCTTGTAGATCTGCCCCGCCGTCGGCATCGCGTCGCGCGGTGTCTTGGCTTCATCCGACCAAAGATTCGCGCGCATCAGCGCCTTCGGGCAGTGCAGAAACGCTTCGTCCACCGTGACGACGAGCGCCGTCGCCGGCACCTTACCATCGACCGCATAGCGGTCCAAAAGCGCCGGTTCGTCGACGATCTTGCCGCGCCCGTTGATACGCAGGATGTCGTTGAATCCGGGAATGAAGAAAATCAGCCCAACGTTCGGGTTTTCCACGACATTCGCCAAGGTATCGAGCCGATTGTTGCCGACCCGGTCGGGAATCACGACGGTCCCGTCATCGGGCACCCCGACGAAGCCCGGCGCGTCACCCCGCGGCGAGACATCGGCCGAACCGTCTGCGCCCGCCGTGGCGATACACAAAAACGGCGACAGCTCGATGAAACGTTTACAGTGCTTGTCGAGACGCGAAAGCACCTTTTTCGACGCGACCTCGCCCGGCGTCTTGTAAAGGCTGCGCAGGGCGTCTTCGCTATCGACCGCGTTGACCGGCGCCGTATCGTCCATTTTCGTCTCTCCCGAACTTAGATGTCGTACCACATGCGCATCAGATTAGCATGAACCTTCATCAGCAGGCGCGCCTCGTCCGACTCCGGGGCCTTGTCGCGTACCAGTCGCGACGCGGCATCCAACTCATGCAGCAATTCGCGCTGAGCGGCGGATTCCACGATGCTCTGAATCCAGGTGACCGCGACGTTACGAGTCCCCTTGGTCACCTCGGCCACGCTGTGGATGGTGGTCGCCGGGTAGAGGATCGCGTGACCGCGCGGCAGCCGGAACCGCGCCTGGCCGCCTGCGGTGTTGACCAGCAGGTCGCCGCCCTCGTAACTGTCGGGTTCGCTTAGAAAGACCGTCACCGCGATATCGCTGCGCAGCGGCCGCCCCTCGATCATCAGCGGATTGTCATTGTGCCAGCCATACTGCATGCCGGTCTCATAGCGGCTGAACAGCGGTCGCACGACCCGCGAGGGCATGCAGGCACGTTGCACCAAGGCACTACGGGCAATCGCCTGGATGACAAGTTGCCCGGCCTCGTTCCCGGCCTCGCTGACGTCCATTTGTAGATTGTTTTTGACCGGCTTGGTCGGCGCGTCCGCGGTGGCCTTGCCATCCGAGAACGTTCCGTCGGCGAGGACAGCATCGATTTTCGTCAGCTCCTCGTCGGTCAGGATATTCGGGACCTGCAAAAACATGTTGTCTCCCTCCAAGACGGCATTCGCTGCGGGCGCGGACTATAGCAATCAATCGCGCCGGACGGCATCGATCAACCGGTTTCGCCGTAAAAATTGTAGATTATTGAAGTCTTATACCGTTTAGCGGCCGCGCCAGTCCCACGGCATCGCGAACTTGCCACGCCATAGCCCGCGTTTGGCCTTCTTCGCGCGTTGCTCGACCGCCACATATTTTTTCGTCGCTTTGCGGTCTGCCAGCGCCCATCCCGTGTGCACCATGTTCGAGGACAAGTCGAAGCCGCCGGCCTCGCAGGTGGCATAGGTGAACCCGGCGCCTCGTGCGTCCCGCAAACGGCAGGTGACCGGTACGCCTGCAACCAGATCCATCAACGCCGTCATCGCGACGGTGCCGCAGCGATAGTCCTTGCCCTTGGCGACGCAGACTTGATTGGGCTCCGGCGCATCGATGCCATGCAGGTGCATCCGCACAC
>JAPPPC010000396.1 GCA_028817685.1 Rhodospirillaceae bacterium | reverse complement strand
TCACGTTCCTCATTCGACCAATCGATGGACTGCCCATCGAGATCGATGGCGAACGGCATGTCGCGGGGCACGCAACCGTCCCGGTCTTCAAAGGCGATTTTCTGCTGCAGGACATTCACGACCGGCAGGTTGATATCAACGAGGCTGGCAATCGCGCCCACAAAAGGCCCGGCTGCGTTGACGATCATCTCGGCACGAAGCTGTTGCACCCCTTCTGACGTTTTCAGATCGAGTGTGAATGCGGTGTCCTGTTCGACCCCAACAACCGCACCAGTCACGATACGGCCACCGGAATCGCGGAATTGCTCCAGCATGAACTGGCCAAGTTGCTGCCCGCTGATATCGCCGGCACGGCGAATATGGATCACCATCGCGATATCGTCAGCGAAGCTGGGAAACGTTTGGCGGATCAATGCTTGGTCGCGCACCACATCGACACCCAAGGGCGCGGTCTCCCAGGCCTCGGTGAGCGGAGGCTTGTAGGTGCCGGTTGCGCCTGAATCATGCACGCGAATTTGAGACGCAGCGCTCTCGCCATAGCCCCAATGCAATTCTTCTATAAGCGACTCGCCGCTCGCGCCCGTGCATAGCGCGTATCCTCGGCGGGTCATATTAATCCGGTTCCCGCTCTGCCCGGCGATATCCTCCATCAGCGCAATGCTGTCATCGGTGAAGGCCGTCATCGTCGGATGCGGCCACCAGTTGCGGTAATTCTCGCCGGAGCAGGCTGAGGTAAGGCTCATTGGCGGATTGGGGTCGATGAGCAATACGTCACGGAGGCCGTGGCGCACGGACAATGCGTGCGCTGTCGCGATCCCAACGATCCCCGCGCCGATGACGGCAACAGAACAGTCCTGCGAGATCATCAATTCTTCCCTTTGCAGATCTTCGCCCATCAATAACGACCAAACAGTTCGAGTGAAACATCGAATGCGCCGCGTTCGGCAATAGCCGTTCGGCGGAACTCCGACTAGACTTGGCGCCGCGCTATCGACACAGGAGATGGGCCATGCCGAAGACAGATCATCAGCCGATGGAGGCAATTCACATCGACGACCGAGAATGGGAGACGGTCCGCTGGCCCGGGCAGATGGGCAAGATGCTGCTACACCCCAATCCGGATCGCCCGACAGAGCCCAATGCCGGGCTGGTTCGCTATGACGCTGGCTCGCATCACCCGCTGCATCGCCACGATTTCGCCCAGGTCTGGTATATCCTGGAAGGCGAGTTCGAAATCGGTGGGAAGACCTACACGCCGGGCACGATGATCTTTCATCCCGATCCACATTACGAAGACGAGCTGTCGACGGAGACCGGCGGCCTCATGCTCTTCGTCCAGTATCAGGGGCCGAGCACGGGTGGGCGGCCGATCTATGACGGGCGTTTCAATATGACCGAGCGCAAGGCTGTCGAAGACGAGCGCACGGACATCTGATGGCGACTCCGATTTTACACGGACCGGCCTACAGCACTTATGTGCGGTCGGCCCGCCTCGCTTTCGAGGAAAAGGGCGTCGCGTACGAACTCGACCATTTCGATTTCATGGAAGGGTTTCCGCCGGAACAGCAAGCGCGTCACCCCTTTAACCGGGTGCCGGCGCTCACCCACGGCGACTTTACACTGTACGAGACAGTCGCGATCGGACGCTACGCGGACGAGGCGTTTGACGGCCCGTCATTGCAGCCGGGCGACCCGCAAGGGCGCGCGCGGATGACGCAGATCTGCAGCCTGCTGGACTGCTACGCGTATGGCCCGGCCATCGGCAAGATCGTGATCGAACGACTGGTCTCTCCGATGCTGGGCCGGGATCCGGACGAGGCGGTGATTGCCGCCGCGGTTCCAGAAGCGGAAAAGGCGTATGGCGTGCTGGAATCGTTCCTCGCCGGCCGGCTGTTCCTGGTCGGTGACGCGTTGAGTCTCGCCGATCTGCATTTGGCACCGAACTACGCGTATTTTCTAATGACGCCGGAAGGCGAAGCCATCACAAGCAGGACCCCAGACCTTCGGCGATGGTGGGACAACGTAAAAGGCCGGGACGCGATGATGCGGACCCGTCCGGAATTCAGCGCGGCGGGATAGAGACATGGTGCGAATCACGAAAATTCTAATGGCGGCCGCCCTGCTGATCGTTGCAGCACCGGCGACGGCAAAGGATACGCTGACAATCGGCATCAGCCAGTTCCCGCGCAACTTCAACCCCAACATCGAATCGATGCTGGCCAAGTCCTACATTTTGGCCATGGCGCGGCGGCCCTTCGTGGTCTACGACGCGGACTGGAAGCTGCGATGCATGTTGTGCACTGATCTCCCCGACCTGAAGAAGGGCACAGCCAAGGTCGTAACGGCGAATGACGGCAAGAAAGGACTGCAGGTCACCTACACGATCCGGCCCGATGCGGTCTGGGGCGACGGCGTACCCGTCACCACCAAAGACGTCATGTTCACCTGGAAGGTTGGGCGCGACAAACGGTCCGGTTTCAGCAATATCGAGCCCTATAAACGGGTCACCAAGATCGATGTGCATGATGACAAGAAATTCACCGTCCATGTCAGCAAGTTCACCTGCGACTACCGGACCCGCTACAGCATCGGTGTGTTGCCGGCTCATATCGAAGCGAAGAATTTCGCCGATCCGGCGCAATACCGCATCAAGAGCGCCTATGATACGGACACGGCCAATCC
>JAPPPC010000624.1 GCA_028817685.1 Rhodospirillaceae bacterium | reverse complement strand
TCGATGCCCCGCACAAGGATTTGCGCCGCGCGCGCGCCTCGATGACCAACCTGATCCCGACGCCGACCGGATCGGCCAAGGCAATCGGCATGATCTATCCGGAGCTGAACGGCAAGCTGAACGGCATCGCTGTGCGCGTGCCGATCTTGAATGCGTCGTTGACGGATTGCGTCTTCGAGGTCGAGCGGGAAACGACGGTGGAGGAGGTGAACGGACTCTTCGAGGAAGCGGCGGCGGGCCCGCTTGCGGGTATTCTCGGTTACGAGACCCGGCCGCTGGTGTCCGCCGATTTCGTCAATGACACCCGTTCCTCCATCGTGGACGCGCTCTCGACTCTCGTCGTCAACGGGACCCAGGTGAAAATATTCGCCTGGTACGACAACGAGTATGGCTATGTCTGCCGCATGGTGGAACTTGCCGATAAGGTCGCCGCCGGATTAACGCCTGTGCGAGCGGCGGCGGAGTAGGGCCGTGGTCGACATCCGCAACTACGCGATCGTCACCTCCGCCTATTGGGGGTTCACCCTGACGGACGGCGCGTTGCGCATGCTGGTGCTGCTGCATTTCCACACGCTTGGATACTCGCCGCTCGAGCTCGCCTTCCTGTTCATGCTGTACGAGTTCTTCGGCGTCGTGACCAACTTGATCGGCGGCTGGATCGGCTCCCGTTTCGGGTTGCGGATCACGCTTTATGCCGGCCTGTCGTTACAGGTCTTCGCATTGTGGCTGCTGTCCCAGCTTGATCCTGCCTGGTCGAAAGCGGCGTCGGTCGCCTTCGTCGTCGCGGCACAAGGTCTGTCGGGCATCGCCAAGGATTTGACCAAGATGAGCTCGAAGAGCGCCATCAAGCTGGTGGTGCCGGATGACGCCCATTCCGCCCTGTTCAAATGGGTGGCTGTGCTGACAGGCTCGAAGAACGCCCTAAAGGGGGCCGGCTTTTTCATGGGCGGGCTTCTGCTCGCCGTGCTGGGGTTCGAGCTGTCGCTATGGGCCATGGCCGCGGGGCTGGTCGTCATTCTGGGCGCGTCTGTCCTCTTTTTGCAAAGCGAACTTGGCAAGTCGAAAGCGAAGGTCAAGTTCACGCAGATCTTCTCAAAGAGCCGCGCGATCAATCTCTTGTCGGCCGCGCGCTTTTTCCTGTTCGGTGCCCGCGACGTCTGGTTCGTCGTCGGCGTCCCGATTTTCCTCTACGACGTGCTCGGCTGGACCTTCACGGAAGTCGGTGGCTTCATGGCCGCCTGGGTGATCGGCTATGGGGTCGTGCAGGCCGCGGCTCCCGGCATGGTGAAACGCTCGGCCGACGGGCTGACATCGGAAACGCGCGCGGCGCAGTTCGGCGCCTTCGTGCTTGCGGCCATACCGATCGGAATCGTCGTCGCTATCCAGTCGGGGCTCGATCCCGCCATGGCGGTCGTCGGCGGCCTGGCACTCTTTGGCATCGCCTTTGCTGTCAACTCCTCTGTGCACTCCTATCTGATCCTGACCTTCACCGACTCCGACAAGGTCGCCCTCAATGTCGGCTTCTACTACATGGCGAATGCGGGGGGGCGGCTGGTGGGCAGCCTGTTGTCCGGTCTGTCCTATCAGCTTTGGGGCCTGTCCGGCTGTTTGCTGACGGCGTCGGCCCTGTTGGCGATCGCCGGACTCATCACCATATTGCTTTCAGGTGAGCGAAGAGACGTCGTCGCGGGCCATCTCACCGACTGAGGCCGCGGCGGAGCAACGATGTGGAGACGACCGGTGATGCGAGCCCTCGCGATTGCGCTCAGCGCGTTTTTGCTTTTGATTGGACCGTCGGGGCTCGCGGCCGAACAGAAGGCCGATGCCGTCGCCGAATTGGTCATCGAAAAGCGTGGCCTCACTGGCAAAAACACCTTCCGGGGCACGGAAGGCCAAATCGTCGAGCTCCGTTGGTCCACGGACGAAACGGTCGAGTTGCACCTGCATGGCTATGATGTGCTTGCAAAGGCTAAACCCGGCGCCCCCGCTGTCATGCGTTTCAAAGCACACGCGACGGGCCGCTATCCCGTGACCGTTCATGGTTTCGGCAACAAGCATTCGCACGGCGGCGGCCATTCCGAAAAGACCATGCTCTATCTGGAAGTCTATCCGAAATAGCGCCGCGCTGACGCCGCCCCCAATCGTTGTCTAATCTAGGGTATGCGGGACCTGAAATAGGCGCCGACGCTGTCGATCGCCTCCTGTGCCTCCGGCAAGACCGCCGCACTGCCGTGCCAGCCATGGATCATGTCCTCCCACGGCTCGAAGGTGATGTCGACGCCGGCGGCCTGCGCTTTCTCTGCGTAGAGGCGACTGTCGTCATACATGGTCTCGGCGGTACCGACCTGTACCAGCATCGGCGGCAGGCCGCTGAGGTCACCATAGAGCGGTGAGGCGAGCGGCGTCTTCGGGTCCGCGCCAGCCAGATAGGCTTCCGCCATGCGGTCGAGATAATGCTTGCTGATGGTCGGATCGATATCCGCTTTGCTCTGGAAGGTTTCCGAGGATTGGGTCAGGTCGGTCCAGGCGCTCATCGGGACGGCGCCGGCGGGCAACGGATCGCCGGCCGCTTTGAGCTTGAGCAGCAGCGCCAGGGTCAACCCGCCGCCGGCGGAAATGCCACCGACCATGCAGGTGCCGGCATCGACGCCTTGCGCCAGCATCCAGCGATAGACCGTGTAGACA
>JAPPPC010000553.1 GCA_028817685.1 Rhodospirillaceae bacterium | reverse complement strand
GCGCGGTAAAGGGGGCATAAATGGATCTCAAATCACTTAGCACGCCTGCGCTGATCCTCGATCGCGCGGTGGTCACCCGAAACACCACCCGAATGGCGGAGAAAATGGCGGCGCACGGCATCGCGCTGCGTCCCCACCTGAAGACGGCAAAGTCCGCGCGCGTCGCGGAACTCGCCACCAGTGGGCATGATGGTGCGATAACGGTTTCCACCCTTGCGGAGGCCGAATATTTCCTCGATCACGGCTTCAGCGATATCACCTATGCGGTCTGCGTCGTGCCCGGAAAGCTCGCGCAAGCGGCGGCGTTGATGAAACGGGGGGCGGACCTGAAACTCCTCACCGACAGTGTCGAAACGGCCCGCGCCATTGCCGATGCGGATCACGGGGTGACGTTCAAGGTGCTGATCGAAATCGATTCCGGCGACGCCCGCACCGGCCTGCTGGCGGACGATCCCAACCTGATCGAAATCGGCACAATCCTGAACGGCGCCCAAAGTGCCGAGCTCGCCGGCGTCCTCACGCATGGCGGCCATTCCTACGGCGCGGACGATGTCGATGGGATCAAACGGATCGCCGAAGATGAACGGGAAGCGGTTGTCGAAGCGTCGGCCCGCCTGCGTCAGGCCGGGCTGCCCTGCCCCACCGTCAGCGCCGGCTCGACCCCGACCGCCGTGCATGGTGAAAATTATGATGGGCTGACGGAGATGCGGCCCGGCGTGTTCGTCTTCTTCGATCTCGACCAACTTGCCCGCGATGCCTGCAGCCGCGAGGATCTGGCCCTATCGGTCCTGGCCAGCGTCGTCTCCCACAACCGCCATATCGGCCAGATCGTCATCGACGCCGGCGCGCTGGCCCTGTCCAAGGACATCAGCGCCAACGAACGCTGGCCGCAGGTCGGCTATGGCAGCGTCTGCGATCCGGACAGCATGGAACCGCTCGAAGGGTTGAACGTCGCCAAGGTCAGCCAGGAGCACGGGGTCATCCCGGTCACCGGCGAAGACGACTACGCGCGCCTGCCCGTCGGCAGCCTAGTCCGGGTCCTGCCGAACCACGCCTGCATCACCGCGGCCGCCTACGACCGCTACCACGTGGTCGAAGGCACGCAGATCGTCGACGAATGGGACCGTGTCAACGGGTGGTGATCGGCGAGCGATCGGTCTATTCCGCACAATGTCTGACACGCGACGCGACGGACGCTAGAAGCGTTGTAGCCTCAAAAAAAACAATCTGCGATGACGTTTCTTGGGCGTGTCCAACGATCAGTCTGGATGCGACCAAATTAAACTAGAAACGGAATGCCGACCTTCCATGCCCCGCAGTGCCACTGTAAGCGGGTCAGAGAAATCGAACTCGTCGCGTTCGCTCGCCATGGCACGCGCGACGTCGGAGACCAGTATTTCTTCGGGCTGTGCCAGGGCGGTTATACGAGACGATTTGTTGACGACAGTGCCAAAAAAATCGCTTTCCGTCTGAATGACGTCGCCGGCGTGAACGCCGATCCGAAGCTTGAGATTTGAATCCGAGTCTGCCGCTGCACTCGCGGTTTGGATTTTAATCGCCGCTCTTAGCGCGCTACTGGCGCTGCCGAAGCTCGACATTGATCCATCGCCCAGCGTCTTGACCAGGACGCCTTCCTGCTCTGCGATGATGGCGGCTTGCAAGTCGAGGTGACCGCCGATCGCAATGGCCCAAGCGCGATCGCCAATCGCATTAGCGATCTCGGTCGAATTGGCAACGTCCGTAAACATGATCACCGCGGCCCCTTCGCCACCAACGCGCTCGTATCCGGTTCGCGCCGCTTCGATGAGTTCAGCGAACGCATTGTGCTCGATGCCGGAAAAATCGAGGTTGGACTGAGCCATGGAGACATGAACCTGCATTATTCGCCAATGCCCGTCGTCGAGGGTCAAGACGAACGAAAATCGGCAATCGACGACTTCGTCACGCCCCTCGAACAGAATGGCGTCCCGCCAGATCGCCCAGCCGACATCCCCGTGTTCAAATCCCTCGATGATTGGCGCGGGTGCCGTCCAATCCGGAACTTCTGAAACATGATGCGCGAGACCGCGCCGTAGAAGAGACCCGCCCCAAAATTCATCGGGCGCTGTGCCCATATAGCGCAGGTGTTCAGAGGTCGACAGCATGTTGATGAGAGGTCTGCTCTCATTGTCCCGGTGCGCCTCGACCCACCGTCGAACGACGGCCTCAATTTCAGGAGATGGCTTGGTCATCTAGCTCACGGCTGCCCCATTGCGGCGCAATTCTCGGTGCTGATCGCCATGCTCGACCCTATCCCCCGTTCTTCGCAAAGCGTACTGCGGTTAGTCTATGGCCGCCAATATAGCGTGTCCAATGAGCGGCTTTCGCGACTTCCAGAATGGGACAATTTCACGCGTCAACACAGGCTAACGAGTTCATCCGAAGCTGAGGGTAAAGCAGGCACAGGCCAACGGGATACGAGCAGGCCCCGCTGAAATTCGGTCAGTTCTTTATCTGCGCTACCGCCAACCCCAGAAATCGTTGCCCTCGTTGAAGTAGTTCCGCGCCAGCACCATCTTGTGCACCTCCGACGCGCCGTCGACGAGGCGGGCCTGGCGGGCGTAGCGGTAGATCCATTCCAGCACCGTGTCCTTGGAATAGCCGCGCGCGCCATTGAGCTGAATGGCGGTATCGACAGCCTGAGGCAG
>JAPPPC010000368.1 GCA_028817685.1 Rhodospirillaceae bacterium | reverse complement strand
ATCCTCCGTTAACGAATAGGCTCAGATGTCCCAAATGTTTTGATGACGGACAATCAAGGCGGTGGACAAGGACGGGACCGATCTGGGCAGCCACCAGGCCTTCTGGTTCGCCTGGTCGCAGTTCCATCCCAAGACGGCGCTGTGGCCGATGTAAGGCCCCTGCCCGGCCCCCCTGTTGACGACTTCCGTTAGCCGGCGAACAGCGAGCCGGCCAGCGGCTGCGTTTTTTCCTCGCCGGGTTCCATGAAGCGGGTCGCCGAGGTGACGTATAGGACGTCGAGATTGTCGCCGCCGAACGTGCACATGGTCGGCTGCTTCACCGGCACGTCGATGGCCTGAAGGAATTCGCCCCTCGCGTCGTATTTCAAAATTTTTGAATCGTGGATATGCGCGAACCAGTAATTGCCTTCGGTATCGACCGTCGCGCCGTCGGCCCGTCCCGGCATGTCGGCGGTCGAGATGAACACGCGCTTGTTGCTGATGGTCCCGTCATCGATGTCATAGTCGTAGGCGTAAACGGACTCGGCCCGCGTGTCGGCAAAATACATGGTCTTGTCGTCCGGGCTCCACGACATGCCATTCGAGCAGATGATGTTTTCGTCCATCTTGTGGCAGCTTAGATCGGGTTCCAGCTTGTAGAGGGACGCCAGCGGGTCCTTCAGCGCGGCGTCCATCGACCCGCACCAGAAACGGCCGCGGCGGTCGCACTTGCCGTCGTTCATCCGCGTCTGCGGACTGTTCGGCTCCGGGTCGGTGATATAGTTGATTGTCAGATCGTCGAGGTCGTCGATGAACGCAAAGCCCGATTTCATAGCGGCGCAAATGCCGCCCTTCTCCCGGAACACGAAACTCCCAACCTCCTCCGGCATGGGCCATACCCGGTGCGTCTTGGTGGCCGGGTCGAACCGCTGAATGTTGGATTTTAGGTTGTCGCACCAATAGAGAGCGCGCTCTTCCGTGTTCCAAATGACACCTTCTCCAAGAATGTCATTCGCTTCCACCACGCATTCGATTTCAATCATCGATTTCCCTTCGGATCACGCGGAATCCGCGTTTTGGCGTGAACGCCTGCCCAATGCCTATTGGCCCAACGCGCTGCGGAGTTTTGCAAGGGCCCGCATCTGCGGCTCATGGTCGCCCGCAAAACGCACGACGAAGTGCGCCACCCCCGCATCGGCGAATTGCTTGATCCAGGGCCCAAGACCGTCCAGAGGCCCCGCATAGCAGGCTTCCTTCGCCCGCAACGCATCGGCAACGGGGCCGTAATAGGATTTGAGGTAACCCATCAGGCCTTCTTCACCGGCGTCGAACGTCTCGGCGATCATCACGGTGATATACAGCGCACCGGTGATTCCATTGGGGTCGCGGTCCGCGTCGCTCGCGCTTTGACGGACTACGGCCCAATCCTTTGCCCAGGCCGCAGCGTCACCGGGGCCGGTCGGCAGCCAGCCGTCGAAATAGCGGCCGCTGCGCTGCAAGCTGGCACGCGCCGAGCCGCCGCCCCAGACCGGCGGTCCACCGGGCTGCACGGGCTTCGGCCGGAGCTCCGCGCCGTCCAGCTTCCACCGTCCGTCCCAATCGACCGTCTCGTCACGCCAAAGTGCGCGGCACAATCTTATCGATTCGAGCATGCGGCCGATGCGCTTCTCAAACGGCGCACCCATCGCTTCGAACTCCGCCCTTACATTCGGCGCGTCGAAGCTGAAACCGGCGCCGAAGATCACGCGGCCGTCACTGATCTGATCCAGCGTGGCGATCTGATGCGCAAGCACGACCGGGTTGCGCTGCGGCACGACAAGCACCGCGGTGCCCAGCTTGACATGTACGGTACGGCCCGCGACCGCGGACAGCAACGTAAGCGGCTCATGCCGTGGGCGCGCAAGCGTCGAATCCCCGACCCAGACGGAGTCGAAACCGAGGTCCTCCGCCGCATCCGCCAGACGCAGCAACGATCCCGCCTCGTCCCGGTCGTGAATGATCTGCTCCCGCGTCGGCAGAAGGATTCCAAATTCCATGGGGGTGTTCCCTTGGCTTTCGCGCGCCCCGGGGGGCCTACCCCTTCAGCGGCGGTTGCTCGCGGGTGAAAACCAGCTCGTCATCCGTCGAAGCGGCGGCGTCGAGCGCGTAGCCGTCGGCGTTGAAGTCCTTCAGCCCCTCGGCCCGGTCGACCCGGTTCTCCATGATCCAGCGCGCCATCGTCCCGCGCGCATGCTTGGCGTAGTACATCAGCGAGCGGGATTTGCCGTCCTTCACATTGAGGAACTTCGCGCCGATCACCGTCTTGCCGAGCGCCTTGGTGTCGACCGCCTTGAAGTATTCGTTCGAGGCGAGATTCATCACGGTCTTGTCGTCATGACCGCGCAAGTCGGCGCGCAGCCGGTCGGCAATGCGCGCGCCCCAGAATTCGTAAAGGCTCTTGCCGCGCGGGTTGGCCATCTTGGTACCCATCTCCAGCCGGTAGGGCTGGATCGCGTCCATCGGCCGCAGCACGCCATAAAGGCCCGACAGGATGCGCAGATGATCCTGCGCGTAGGCGAGCGTATCGTCGGCCAGGCTGTCCGCCTCCAACCCCCAATAGACATCGCCGTCGAAGGCGAGCCCGGCGGGCTTGGCGGTATTGCTCCGATTGGGGAGATTAAGGCGTTGTCGGGGAGGGAATTAAAAAGCGGCAGAATGTGGCGGCTTTT
>JAPPPC010000237.1 GCA_028817685.1 Rhodospirillaceae bacterium | reverse complement strand
ATTTCACCCATATCGCGCTGCATGTGCGGGACGGCGAGTCGTGCGTGGCCTTTTATCGCGAGTTCTGCGGTCTTGCACTCGTGCATGAGCGGTTCGACGATAAGGGACGCCGGATTGTCTGGATGGCGGAGCCGGGGCGCGAGGATGATTTCGTCTTCGTGCTGCTGCCGGGCGGCGGCGGGCGGGATCAGGATGAACGCGATTTCAGCCATTTCGGCTTCGCGATGCCGGACCGCGACGCCGTCGATGCGGTCGCGGCCAAGGGCCGTGCTGCCGGTTGCCTGGAATGGGCGCCGCGGCAGGAACCCTACCCGGTTGGCTACTATTGCGGTTTGAAGGACCCTGACGGCAATTTCGTCGAATTCAGCTACGGCCAGCCCCTCGGGCCGGGTGCCGATACAGCTCTATCGGAATGATCAAGAAACTGATGCAGCTGATCTTCATGGACAAGAGCGGCCGCGCGGCCGCGAAAAAGCTGCGCGAAAGCCAAGCGCAGATCGCCAAGGCGGAGGCAGCCGCCGCAGCTGACGACCAAGAGGATGAGACTGCCTCTTCCGAGAAACCGGTGAGTGACCGGGAAATACTCCTCGAACAAGCGATGGACCTGTACCGGAAGCGCCGGGCGGAGTACGAACAGCTGGACGAAGGCTTTCGCGCCAAAATGGCCAAGCTGGCCGACGATCAATTCAAAAGGAAGGATTCTGAGCCCGAATGAACGCCACGGACATTCAGAAACTGGCGGGAGCCGTGCGGGATGGCGACCGGCGCGCCCTCGGACGCGCGATCACATTGGTGGAGTCGATTCGCGACGACCACCGTGAACAGGCGGAACGGCTGCAAGAAGCGCTGCTGCCGCACCGCGTTGATTCCATCCGGGTGGGAATTTCAGGCGTCCCGGGTGTGGGAAAATCGACGTTTATCGAGGCGCTGGGCCAGCACGTCATCGAAAAAGGCAGGCGCGTCGCCGTGCTTGCGGTCGATCCTTCCTCGAAACTCAGCGGCGGTTCCATCCTTGGCGACAAGACGCGCATGGAAACGCTAACGCGCCAGCCCGATGCGTTCATACGGCCGTCACCGGCCGGCACGACCCTGGGCGGCGTGGCGCGGCGGACCCGCGAAGCGATATCGATATGCGAGGCGGCGCGTTACGACGTGGTCTTGGTGGAGACCGTCGGCGTCGGCCAATCGGAGACCGCCGTCAAGGAAATGACCGACATGTTCGTTCTGCTCCTGTCGCCCGCCGGCGGCGATGAGTTGCAGGGCATGAAAAAAGGCATCGTCGAGCTGGCCGATATGATCCTCGTGAACAAGGCCGACGGCGAATTCGAGACCTCGGCGCGGCACGCGGTTTCCGATTACCGCAGCGCGATCCACCTGCTGCGTCCGGCATCGCCCAATTGGCAGGTCCCGGTGGCGGCATGTTCGGCGCTGAGCGGCATGGGGATCGATGAGGCCTGGACCCATGTCGAAGACTATGAAACGACCCTTGGTGACAGCGGCGAGATCGCGCAGCGCCGCGCGGAACAGGCCCGTTCCTGGCTCTGGTCGGAGGTCGGCGATACCCTTTTGGAACGCTTGAAAGCGCATCCCGACGTGCGGTCCGTCTTATCGGGGCTGGAGGACCAGGTCGTGCATGGGACGACCACGCCGGCCGCCGCGGCGCGGCGGGTTCTTCAGGCGTTTCTGGGTGCGTAGCGGCACGTTAGGAGTAGATGAAAATGCTGAATGAAATGAGCGCAGTCGCTGTCGCGAAAGCCATCGCCGCCGGTGAACTGACCAGCGAAGCCGTGACCGCCGCCTGCCTGGAGCGGATTGCGACGCGCGAGCCGGAGGTTCTGGCCTGGGCGCATATCGATGCCGACGCTGCCCTCGCCGACGCCAGAGCACGCGACGGTGAAGCGCCGCGCGGTCCGCTGCACGGTGTACCGGTGGGCTTCAAGGATGTGATCGAAACCTTCGATATGCCCACGGCATACGGCTCGGCGATCTATCCGGGCCACCAGCCGGTTGCCGATGCGGCTTGCGTGGGGCTGATCCGGGCGGCGGGTGGCGTGGTTCTGGGCAAGACGGTGACGACGGAATTCGCCTTCGTGAACCCGGCGGAGACCCGCAACCCCCACAATCTGGACTATTCGCCCGGCGGCTCGTCGAGCGGTTCCGCGGCGGCCGTGGCCGATATGATGGTGCCGCTGGCGCTGGGCACGCAGACCGGAGGCTCGACGATCCGGCCGGCGTCGTTCTGCGGCGTTGCCGGGTACAAGCCGACGATCGGCCATTTCAGTTATGCCGGGGTCAAGCTGCTGGCCCGTTCGCTCGACACGCTGGGCGCCATGGCGCGAACGGTGGCCGACTTTGCCCTGTTGCGCGCGGCCTTGACGGGTGCACCGGCGGAGATCGCCCCTAGAACCTCACCGCCGACACTCGCCATTTGCCGGACGCCGTGGTGGGACCGGGCGGATCCGGCGAGCCATGAAGCGGTGGAATTGGCCGCCACTGGCTTCGCCGACGCCGGCGCAGAGGTGCGGGAAGTGGTTCTGCCCGACCTGTTCGCCGGCCTCGAGCCCGCCAACAAAACGATCATGATGTATGAGGGGCGCCGCGCACTGGCGCATGAGTACAACGCTCATGAGGACAAGCTCAGCGACCGTCTCAAGGCGCAGGTGGCGACCAGCGCGGTGTCCGATTACGAG
>JAPPPC010000242.1 GCA_028817685.1 Rhodospirillaceae bacterium | reverse complement strand
GCTGGCCGTCATAACGCGGCAGCATGCCGACGCCGTGCGAGTCGATACCGCGCAGATCGGATTCCACCATGTTTTCGACAATCACCGTGATATTTTCATCCGGCATGCCCCAGGCGCGATAGACCTCGGTGAGCTGCCGGCGCAGCGTGTCCGCTTGAATCGTATGCATGATGGTTTCCTTAAATCGACGCGACGTTAGCCCGCGTATGCGGGCTTCGATCAAGATGCGCTACCGCACCGGTCGCATGCAAATGCTCAGCCATCGAGCTCGGGGTAGTGCCGGAATACGCCATGCTCGTTGAACGGAATCCGGCGGTCGGACGCCAGGTAGGCCGACACGTTCGGCAAACCCGCAACCCTGTCATGCAGCGCCGCAAGCTGGGGAAAATCTGGTTCGATGCGCGCCATCGCGGCCGGAAAGGCGTATCGCAGCCCGGCGATACATTGGAACAGCGACAGGTCCGGATAGGTGATCCCGTTACCGATCAGCATCCCGGACCCGGAGGGATTGCGCGTCGCCACGCGCTCGAAATAGCCGAGATATTTTGGCACCCGAAGTTCGAGAAATTTCGCGGTGTATCGTTTCGCCTCGTCGACCTGGTCCTCGTAATACAGCGCAGTCGAAACCGGATGATGCGTATCATGCGCCTCCTGCACCAGATCGGTCACGGTCAGTTGCAGCTGGTGCGCCCAAATCCGGCCCGACTCGTCCGCCGGTGCGAGCCCAAGCCGCGGACCCAGATAGTCCAAAATATTCGCCACCTGAGCGATGATCAGGTCGCCATGCTTGAGAAAGGGCGGTGCGAAGGGTAGCGCACCCGCCGCGTCGCCGGCGACGAACGCCTGCATTTTCTCCATGCCGCCCTCTTCGCGCGCGGCATCCACATAGTCCGCACCCGCTTGCTCCAGTGCCAGCCGGACGAACTCGCCACGCCCCTGGATACCGGGCCAGTAATAGAATTCGTAAGTCATTCTCTTCTCCTCACGACGAACGGCGCTTCAAATTGACGGCGTAGGGCACGCCATAGATCGCTGGCACGCCCTTCACTTTTTGAGGCTCTGTCTACCTCCGCTTGCGCGCCAACACCTGCAATGTTGGCGCGTCCTTCTTGTAGAAGCGCTTTAGGATATCGAAACCAAACGTATTGAACAGACGCGTCAGAGTGGCTTCGGAGAAGAACTGAACATGGCGCGGCGGCGAGAACATGTCCCAATCGGTGACATCGTCCGGCACGGTGGGGTGCGCGATGTCAGGCGTCGTCAGGAAAAGCTTCGCGCCCGGCCGGGCGATACCGGCGAGGAAGGCCATGTAGCTCTTAACGTCGCCGATATGCTCGATGACTTCCGAGGAATGGATGAAATCGAAGCTTTCGCCGCGCGCCAGGAAGGTCTCGAAAGTTTCTTCGTAGAAGCGTGCCTTCGAAAAGGCATCTCTCGCATAGGCGATCGAGCCCGGGCTGATATCCAGGCCCGACGACCGGGCACCCAGCCGCCGCATCGCCTCTGCGACGAATCCACCGCCGCACCCGACATCGATCGCATCCTTGCCAACGAAATGCGGCCACAGACGCAAGGCGCGCATGGTGGCGCGCCGCATACGGGATTTCGCTTTCGGATAGCGGCCGACACCGAATGCGGCATCGTCATAGACAGCCGCCAGCGACGCGTCATCGGGCATGGGAAACAGGAACACGAAGCCGCAGCTCCGGCAGGCGACGAAATCGTAACCGTCCTGGCGTGCGTAGAAGGCGGTCTGTACGCCATCGCATATGGGGCAGGCATCCATCGCGGACTGTCTATCGCGGAGGGGCTGTGGTGGCCATCGGAAAATTGGTTGTCACGCGACAAGGGCGCAGACAGATCATTCCGCCGCCTGTTCCGCCTCGCGCAAATCGACATCGAACTGCAGTGCGGCCAAGCGGGCATACAGCCGGTTCGACTGCAGCAGTTCCGCGTGGCTGCCGCTCGCCACGGCGCGGCCTTGATCCATCACAATGATGCGGTCCGCATTGACCACGGTCGCCAGCCTGTGCGCGATGACCAGTGTCGTGCGACCGGCCTTCAACTTTTCAAGCGCCTGCTGCACCAGCCGCTCGTTCTCTGCGTCCAACGCACTCGTCGCCTCGTCGAGCAACAGGACGGACGGGTCGCGCAACAGGGCTCGGGCGAGCGAGAGACGCTGCCGCTGACCGCCGGACAGGCGCACGCCTTTTTCGCCCAGGAAGGTCGCGAAACCGTCCGGCAGTTGATCGATGAACTCGGCCGCTGCCGCCGCTTCCGCCGCCGCTCGCACCGCTGCCTCGTCTGCATCCGGTCGGCCGTAACGGATGTTCTCCAGCGCATCGGCACCGAAAATCACCGGGTCCTGAGGCACCAGCGCGTAGCGCGCCCGCACCGCCTGCGGATCGGCCGTACGAATATCCAAACCATCCAAGGCAATGCGCCCGGAATCCGGATCGTAGAAACGCAACAGCAACTGGAATACGGTCGACTTGCCCGCTCCGGAAGGGCCGACCAGCGCGACTGTTTCTCCCGGCTGCACGTCCAGCGAAAATCCGATCAGCGCCGGCAGGTCGGGCCGCGAAGGGTAGTGGAAGGTGACATCCTCGAACCGGACACGGCCTTCCGCTGGCTCCGGCAGCGGCGCCGGATTGGCGGGTGCCACGATTTCCGGCTCCGCCTCAAGCAGTT
>JAPPPC010000303.1 GCA_028817685.1 Rhodospirillaceae bacterium | reverse complement strand
GCGGTCATCTTCTGCGGGTTCTGTAACGACGCCTATGGCGATGAGAACAGCTTGTTTTCCGGCGACGGGAAGCAAAGCGACGATGCCTATCTCGGACCGCCGGTGATGGCGGCCGAGGCGTTGCGGGACCTGGCCGGCCGGGCGCAGCCGCACGAGATCGCGGCGACCTTGCGCCAGCACGTTCTCGACACAGAGCCGACCTACACGTTCAATCACCAGAATGCCTGGAGCCGCGCCGAATTCGAAGCGGTCCTGGCCGAAGCCGGGTTTGACGTTCTGTCCTTCGAGCAAGACAAAATCGTGGCGCGGTACCGCTGGGTTCCGTTGATCCACGACATGGACCATATGAGTTTTTATTGCCTGGCAGTGCCGGCAGTGGACCGACACGGAGCATGACATGAGCGATGCGAACGAGCGGCGCCATCACTGGGACTCCTATTGCCGGTTCTTGGGGGAGACCCTCGGGCCCAGTTTCCGCACGCGCTACGATATCTGGCACGAGAAGTATCAGACCTACGCGCAATACGGTGTCGTGTTCGGTGGGTTCTCGGCCGAACGTGCGGAACTTCTGCAAGATGCGTTGACCGACTGTTCGCCCGAACCCGTGTCCCCCGAAAGCGTGGCCGCGCAATTCGAAGGCACGCCTTTGACGGACGCCGTCGTTGCGGATGTGAATCGCGGGACGGTCTTCTATCGGCCGTCGGCGCGCGCGCATTGGTGGATGGCCGAAATTGCCGACGAAATCGCTGAGCAGGTCGCGGCATTCATCGGGTCGCCCTGGCGCATCCTGTCGACGCGGGCGTGGCAATTGTCGGGTCAGTCGGGAGATCTGGGCGCCAACGAATGGCATGTCGATGGCCTGCCGGAGTCGATTGCGAAGCTGATGATCTTTCCGCACGCGGTCGGGACTGAGAAGGGCACGACGGAGTTCCAGTTCGCCGACGGGCAGACCTTGGCGATCGAGAGCGCCGGCCCGACCTGGGCTCTGTTCAAATCGTCGGAACTGATGCACCGCGGCGTCCGGCCGAGTGAAGGGACGACGCGATATGTGGCGGAACTGACGATCATCCCGTCGCCGCGTTTCGACCTGAGCCCCGTCTTTGCCGGGAGCAACGCCCGACATCCGCTCGAGCCATGGTTCCGGAGCGCGACTTACCGCTACTGATTGAGCAGGTGTTAGCGATAGGCACCGCTATAGAACCGGATACGGTTCACGGTGTCCTGAATGCCGGCCTCGAACAGTTCCATGATTTCTTCAACGGTCTGTTCTTCCGACAAGTCGCTTTCCGGCAAAATGACGACCTGGTCGCCGCAATCGACGCTGAAGCGTTGCTGGAAGGCCCACAGGAAGTAGGAAATGTCGGTTTCCCGGTCGCACCACTTTAATCCCGCCTTGGCGCACTCTCCTGGTGTGACCGGAAAGTCGCCGTAACTCTTACCCGATCCGGCCGGTTCCAGTTTAAGCACGGCGATGTCGCCGATCGGCTCCTCGATAACCTTGATCAACGCCTCCGCATCCCGGCCGTCGACGATCTCTGCCAGGAAGCGGGCATCCGCGGTATGGAAATCGAAGACGAAATCGTCGGGCAGCAGGTCGGAGGAGATCATCGCCGGGTTGAGCTGAAAGGTGTGCGAGCAGAATCCTTCATCGGTGCGGAAGAAGACGGCCACCGGATCATGCCCCACGGTCGTCGGGTTCGATTGGATGAACGAATCGAAGAACTGCTTGCTCATATTCTCCACCGAATAGGCGAGCAGGTCTCCGCTGTCGATTTCGATATGGTTCGGTCCTGCCTCTCGGAAGAGCGCTAGATTCTCGATCATCGCATCTTCTTCGGCACGGATCGCGGTGGTGACGACGCAGCCGATACCGTCCTCGATGTGCTGCTTGGCGCCCGACAGATAGCTTTCGCTGTAGATGTTACCGGCCCCGACGAAGACCAGGTCGGCATCGAGCTGGCGCGCGGCGATGGCGGAGCAGTATTGTGCCCCTGCGACGCACCAACGATCCGGATCCGGCGTGGACTCGTTTTTTGGATGCTCCAGTAAGGTATCGGGAATGCAGGTGACGCGGACATCGGCAAAACGCGCGACCGTCTTGAAGACAGGGTGGTTCAGCAGCAATTCCTGATCCGCTTCCGCGGTGAAGACGTCCAGAATGACGCCGCCTTCCGATGCCATGGCGGGGATGTTGCCCGGCGCGAGCAGACTGGAAAGGTCGAAGGCCAGGCATTTCTCAATGAATGCCTCGCCCCAGATAACGAGGCTGATCAGGGTCGGCCGGCCGTCGCCGCCGACCAGCGACGGTGTCAGATTGCGCGCCAAGGCCTTTTGCGTGTCGTAGAAATCGAGCAGTTCGAGATAGAACTCGCCCTCGCTCGATTGACCGGTCATGCCCAGCGTCTTCAGCAGGTCGCGCGCCAAATCGTGCCGCTGATGGTGGATCAGGGCGCGCGCGATCGAAATCCTGGCTTCCGGCGCCAGAAGCGCGTGGGCCAGCAAATCGTCCGGGTTCTCGATGATCGCCCGGCCGGCGTAATTCTTCGCATCTTCCAGTCGAGACAGCCGTGCGCAGGCAAGTGCCAGGCCGGAGAACAGACCGACTTCGCCGGCCTGCTCTACGAAGTCGATGCCATGCGCGATGACCGGAATAAGCTGTTCCAGCAGGGCGGAGGCTTCCGGGTTCTGTCCGGCCGCGACGAATTGCTCGATACCTTGTACGACGGTCGCGATGTTCTCCTGGACGTCTTCATCCGAAAAGTCGGGTCCGCTCATGGGGAGGCCTCTGTGCTGTCGGTAAAGCCAGCTAAATTCGCACGCGCGAATACGGCGGTCCAGAACGCATGTGCCGACAGCGCGGTTTCGGCCTTCGCGGCGGCACGCTGTGTCATCGCGAGGCGTTCTTGTTCATTCTCCAGATAGAAAGTCGCTTTCTCGACCAGCTCCTCCATCGTCCCGAACGTGTCGTACTCGACCCCGGCGGTGAACCAGCGCTGCGTCTGCAGATTGTTCGGCTCCAGCAACAAGGCGCCGCACAGCATCGATTCCAGCACCCGACCCTTGAATTGGTGCGAGGGCACCTCCGGGGCGAACACCTTGGAGAAGTTCAGCGTCACCTTCGAGCGCCGCAGCATCGCGGCGTAATCCTCAATGGAAAGCCGTTGTTCGCGCTGACCGCCGCTCTTGGTGACTGCGATGCCGGCCTGCGCCAGGCCGGCGAGCGCTCCTTCGCGGTCGGCATACCGCGCCGTGCTGCCGATAAAGGATAGGCCGATATCGCGCGGTGTATCGTCGCGATAGAAGACGCGCGGGTCTTGCGGCGTCCAGAGCGGCAGATAGGCGTCGGGCCGTGTCGAGACTTGCGGATAGACGGTGTAGCAATCGATCGCGATGTTGAAATCGACCGCGTCCCCGAATTGGTCGGCAAACTTCACCTGGCCGGGCAGGGCGCTGTCCCAATACATGGCGCAGACCGGCACGCCATACTTCATGCGCACCAATTGCAGGGTTTTGGGCTTCGGGTTGATCGGGTGGCCGGGAAGGGGCGTCAGATACAGCAGGTCGGGTGGCGAGGCGGCGACAGCGTCGAGGATCGCCTGATCGACCGGATGCCCCGCTGCCACGGTTTCGTTCAGGAACAGGGTTGAAATCGACGCCAAACCGGTCGTTTCCAGCGATCCTATAATGTTGTGATTCAGATTCGACAGGGACCCGCCGGGTGCCGCGTCGCACCAGCGCTCGCCGACGATCAGGACGTTTACGGTCATCCAGCGATCGGCCGGGCGAGAACGCGGGCCGGGGCGCCGTCAGCCTTGGCGATATTGAGAGCGCAGAACACGAACTCGGCGCGCTGCCCTTCGAGGGAATTGGTATTGCAGAGATGCTCGGCGACGATGACGCCGTCGCGCAACAGGACATGGTGGACCGGCCAGTTGAACCCGTCCGGCCGCAGCGCCACGGGCAGATCCGGCGTCGGTATGTCAACGGCCAGCAGTTTTACGCGCTGGTCGACGAGCCACTCCGCGGCGGCGACGCTGAGCGCAGGATGTTCGTCGTCGTATTTCGCGCTGCCGGCGTAGCCGCTCCAACCGCAGCTGAGCAGCAGGATATCGCCGGGGCGCAGCTTCGGGGAACAGGCCTCCAGATCAGCCGGTTCGATGACGCCGTTCGGCCCCTTGTCGACCCGCCAGACCACGCCGGGCCCGTGCAGCCGTTCGATCGGAACATCCTCGAAGGCCGGACCGTCCCGGTAGAAATGGCGCGGCGAGTCCACGTGGGTGCCGATATGCACGACCATCTGCATTTCGGTTACGTTCAGCGGGTCTTTCGGCATTCCCATGATCTGCTCGAAACGCGGTTCCGGGAAGAACGAGACGCGCGGCATGTCGCTGCTCAACGGGTGCGAGAGATCGACCCAAGGGCCGGTCGGGGTGATGGCTTCCGGTGCCGGAAGGTCCATCCAGCCGCGCCAGCCGAGGCTGACATCCTGGGGCGCATCGCACATGCTCTCTCGCTCCGCTTAGTTGTTCCGTTTCGTTTGTGTGCCCTAAGCTATCACGAACGATCAACCCGAGGGAGGTGGCGGACCATGGCATTGAACGGATCACAGATCATCGCGCGGGCGCTGAAGCGGATGGGCGTCGACGATTTCTTTTTCATCATGGGCGGGCCGATGCTGCTGGTCGAATCCGAATGCATCGATCAAGGTCTGCGGGCGATCGACGTGCGGCACGAGCAGGCGGCGGCGATGATGGCGCACGCCTATGCGCGGCTGCAGAACCGGCCGAGCATCTGCATGGCGGCTTCCGGCCCCGGCGTGACGAACCTGATCACGGGCGTCGCGCATGCCTGGGCGGATTGTACGCCGGTCATCGCGTTGGGCGGTTCCGCGCCCTGCGGCACCAAGGGCAATGGCGCGTTCCAGGAAATCGACCAGCTGGCGATGATGGAGCCGTGCACCAAATGGGCGGAGCGCGTCTACGACCCGGCACGCATTCCGGAACTGATCAACAAGGCCTTTCAGCAATCCATGTCCGGCAAGCCCGGCCCGGTCTATCTCGACTTCCCGGGCGACGTGTTGTACCGCGACGTCGACGAGGACACGATCCACTGGCCGGAACCCTGGACCCCGGAGAAACGTGCCAAACCGCAGGCCAATGATGCGGATATCGCCGCGATCATGGCCAAACTGGAGACGGCGGAGCGGCCTGTCATCATCTCCGGCAGCGGTATCCAATGGGCGGCCGCCGAGGGCGAATTGCAGGCCTTCGTCGAGCAGGCGGGCATCCCGTTCTACACGACCCCACAAAGCCGCGGCGTGATCGCCGAAGACCATGAATTCTGCTACCTGACGGCGCGATCTTCGGCTTTCCGCGAAGCCGATCTGATCATGGTCCTGGGCACCCGGATGAACTACGTCATCGGTCACGCCGCGCCGCCGCGCTTCAACGCGGACGCGACCTTGGTGCGGATCGATATCGACCCGACGGAGATCGACACCAGCCCGCGGGTCGATATCGGCGTGGTCGCTGACATCAAGGTCGCGCTCGGCCAGCTGATCGCCGCCTGCGACGGCAAGATCACGCCCGCCACCTATCAGAGCTGGCGCGACCGCTTGGCCGGCACCAACGCCAGCAAGGTCGCGGAGCAGGAGAAAGTGCTGGCGAACGACGCGACGCCGATCCATCCGCTGCGGCTGTGCAAAGAGGTCGGCGACTTTCTGGACCGGGATGCGGTGCTCGTCGTCGACGGCCAGGAAATCCTCAATTACGGCCGCCAGTCGATCCCGACCTTCACGCCGCGCCACCGGATCAATTCTGGCTGTTTCGGCACCATGGGCGTCGGTTTGCCGTTCGGCGTCGGTGCGAAGATCGCCAAGCCGGACAATCAGGTGCTGGTGCTGCATGGCGACGGCTCGTTCGGCCTGAACGCGATGGAGATGGACACCTGCGTCCGGCACGGTGTGCCGATCACCGTGGTGATCAGCCTGAATGGTGGCTGGACGGCGGATCCCGACGGCGACAAGCCGGGCCGCGACCTGGGCTATAAACGCTATGATCTGATGGCCGAGGCCTTTGGCTGTCACGCGGAGTATGTCGAGAGCCCGGATGATATTCGTCCGGCCCTGGAACGGGCGGCGGAAGCCAACGCGGCGGGGAAGCCGGCGCTTGTCAATGTGGTGGCCGACCACACGGCGCGCGCGACGACGACCGCCTTTACCCGATACACGACGTGATTAGCGGGACCGCCGCTGCGAGATCGGCGGCGGTCTGCACGTCGAACTCGGATGCCGCCAAGGCGCGTGCCGCGTCCCGTTCGCGCGGTCCATGGCCGGTCAGCACATGGACGCCGCCGGCGAGGCCGGCATTGCGGCCTGCCGCGATATCGCTCGCCGTATCGCCGACGATCCAAGCGCGAGACAGGTCGAGCGACAGTGTTTCCGCGGCGGCGCGAAGCATGCCTGGTTCGGGTTTGCGCCACGGATGGTCCGCCAACGCAAAGGGCGGCTGTCCGTCCGCGTGGTAGGCGCACGCCAGCACCATATCGAAATGGGCAGCTTCCGCCGCGAAGGCCGCGACGAGGGCGTCCTGTAAGGCGGCGAACGCGGTCCAGTCGTAGTAACCGCGCCCGACGCCCGATTGATTGGTGACGACGATGACCGGCATCCCGGTCTCGTTCGCGGCGCGCACGGCGGCCGGCGCACCGGGGATGATGCGCATATCCTCGACCCGGTGCAGATAGTTGATCTCTTCGACCAGCACGCCGTCGCGGTCCAGAAAGAGGGCCGGGCCCGGTCGCATTTCGGTCGACAGGCGTTGCCGCCAAAGCCCAACGTCGTCGGAATTGAACAAGGTCATTTCAATTTCTGCCGCAGGGCCGCGATCTCGGGGTTTTCCCGAAGTGGCATCCCCCGATAGGGCGAGAACTTCGTCGGCCAGATTTGTTCGAACAGGGTTTGCAGGGCGGTTTGCGCCTTTTCTGTTTTCTGATTGGCGGGCAAGGCCTCAAGGGTTTCAACAACCCAACGTTGGCCGCGCAACCGGTCGACTAACTCGTGCGGGCCGCTATAGGCGCCCGCGTAATAGGCACTCTCGTCCAGGCCGCCGGCTTGAATGGCCGCTTCGCGGTTGAGGGCGACGATGTCGATGCTCCCGCGATCCTCGCCCCCGGCATTGACCAGAACGCGGTTTTCTTCGGCGCAGGTCTTCGCCCGTTCGGCGATGGCGGCAAGCATCTCCTCGGTCAGCGGCCGGTCGCCGTCGCAGAAGACGGCCACCCGTCCCGTGGCGGCCGCCAGGGCCGTGTTGAAGGCGACATTGCGGTTGTACAGATGTTCGTTCTGACCCAGCGCCATGACACTGTCCGCATGCTGCAGCGCAAGGGGCGACTCCCGGTCGAAGACGTCGCATAGGATGACTTCGAAACGGTCGGGATCGACAGGCAAGGAGGCCAGCAAGGCCGCATAGCGCGCGCCGTTGGTGTCGGCCAAAAGGATCGACAGGAGCGGTGGTGCCGCTCGGAGCGCGCGCTTCAGTATCGCGACACCGGCGTTGCGCGCGAGATCGAGACGCTGTTTGCGGAAATAGGGGCCGGACCGTATCGCCGCGTACATCTCATCGATCAGGGTGCGGCCTTCCATGCGTTCGACCAGGTCGCGTAATTCCGCTTCATTCGGGATTGCGGTGTTGTGTTCCGCATGCAGCGCCTGTATCAGCGACCAGGCTTCCGGGGCGTACAGAATTTCCGGAACGACGCTGCTGAGAAGTTTGACCGCGTCATCGGGGGCGCCGGCCCGCGCGATCGCCTTTGCCTGCCACAGGCGATAGAGCGAGAATCCGGGGTCGAGAAGGGCGGCTTGCTGCAGGCTGGTATCGTCACCCGTCAGGCGGCCGTAATAGTGGTGCAGGCTTGCAAGGAGGTATCGCTTGAGGTCGTCCGAACGGTCGCGCTTTTCGCACAGCGCTTCCGTCGCGACCTGCAGATAGTCCCTGTAGTTGAAGAAATTCTGGCAGTAATCCCCGGTCCTCGAGTTGCTGCCCTGGTTGCCGCCCGACCATTGGCTTCAGGGCGCCGACGCCATTGAATCGATCCGGCTGCTCTACGAAAAATACTTCGTCCTGCAGTCCGATATACAGACAGAGATCGATGCGTTCCGCGCCGAGAATTTCGACGCCAATCCGGTCTTCGCGGTCCATGTCCGCAGCCTGGACAAGGGCCGCGAGGATCCGGAATTCCTGCGCGACAATGCGGACATGCTGCCGGTGCTCGACGCTGCCCTGGCCGAGGACCCCAAGCTTAGGCTGTTCCTGATGACGGATTCCGAGACCGTGCTCGAACAGTATGCCGGGCGCTATGGCGACCGGGTATTCAACACCGACTGCGCGCGGACGGAGGGCATCATCCCGCTGACCTGGCAGGACACCGACGCGCGGCACCGGCTCGGCGTGGAAGTCATCAAGGACACCTATCTCGCGGCGTCCTGCGACCGGTTCATCGGCTATGGCGGATCGAGCGTCGCCTGCATGGTGGCCTGCCTGAAGCGCTGGCCCGAAGGTGCGTGCACTCTGCTGGGCGACAACATCAAGATCCGCCGCAACTGGCTGCTACACGACTGGTAGGTTAGCTCTTGTACAGTTCGCCCGGATCGATTTCGACGTCGGCGATGGTTTCCAACGCGCCATCGCGGACCGCGCGGTAGAAACAGTTGCGGCGCCCGGTGTGGCAGGCGACGCCGGTCTGGTCGACCAGGAGCAGGATCGTGTCGCCGTCGCAGTCCAGGCGCAGTTCCTTGAGCTTCTGCACCTGACCCGAACTCTCGCCCTTGCGCCACAGCGATTGCCGCGAACGCGACCAGTAACAGACCTGGCCTGTCGCCAGTGTCTCCGCCACGGACTCGGCGTTCATCCAGGCCATCATCAGCACCTCGCCGGAATCGTGCTGCTGCGCGATGGCGGGCACGAGCCCGTCCGAGGTGAACGCGATTTCATCGATGATCGAGGACATTGGCAAGTTCCTCCGACTGTGCGGCTTAAGCGATTTTCCCCTCACGCAACCCTTTCCCCAGGGAGAGGGCTGCTTAACCGGATGCTCCCATTTCTCCCTCTCCTTGCGGAGAGGGCCGGGGTGAGGGGACCACCTTGTCCGTTCCTATAACGTTTTAAGCCTTGTTCATCCGATCGAAGCCGGCTTCCAGATCGGCGATCAGGTCGTCCGGGTCTTCCAGGCCGACATGGATGCGCATGCATTGGCCGGAGACGTTCCAACTGGTCGCGGTGCGGCTATGCTCCGGCCAGCTCGGGATCAGCAGGCTTTCGTAACCGCCCCAGCTCGAGCCCATGCCGTGCAGCTCCATATGGTCCATCATCGCCGATAGCTTGGTCCGGTCGTCCTCTTTAAGCACGAAGCCGAACAGGCCGCTGGCACCGGTGAAGTCGCGCTTCCACAGCTCGTGGCCGGGGTCCTGCGGCAGGGCGGGGTGCATGACCTGGCTGACCTCCGGCCGCGACTGCAGCCACTCCGCGACTTTGATGCCGCTCTCATGGTGCCGGTCCATGCGCACGCCGATGGTGCGCAGGCCGCGCAGCGCCAGATAGACATCGTCGGGACCGCAGCACATGCCGAACAGCGAACTGGACTGCCGCACGGTTTCGTAGGTCGCCTCGTTGCAGGCGATGGTGCCCATCATCACGTCGGAATGGCCGACGATGTATTTCGTCGCGGCCTGGACAGAGACGTCCACGCCCTCGGTCAGTGGTTTGCGGAAGTAGCCGCCGCCCCAGGTGTTGTCGGTCAGAACGATGACGTCGCGCGCATGGGCGGCGTCCACGATGGCGGGCAAATCCTGCACGTCGAAGGTTTGCGATCCGGGGCACTCGGTCCAGATCAGCCGCGTGTTGTCGCGGATCATCTCGCTGATGCCGCCACCGATCAGCGGGTCGAAATATTCCGTTTTGACGCCGAGGCGGGCCAGGGTGCGGTCGCAGAAGTTCCGCGTCGGCGTATAGGTGCTGTCCGTCACCAGGATGTGGTCGCCGCTCTCGACAAACGCGCTGAGCGCCATGGTGATCGCCGACAGGCCGGAGGAGGCGAGCACGGTCCCGTGCGCCTGTTCCAACGCGCTCATCGCGTCTTCCAGCGCGAAGGTCGTCGGCGTGCCCGCACGGCCATATCGTACCTTGGCTTCGGAGCGGTTGATGCGCTGTTCCAGCGTCTCCGACAGGACCGTCGAGGCGTGGTAGACGGGCGGGTTGACGATGCCGTGGTTCTCGAAGGGGCGGTTGCCGGCGTGGGTGACGACTGTATTGTCTTTCATGGGCCTGCCATTTATCTAGCGTTGCGAAAATCTTACAGTGGCCGCGGTCGGTGAATTCCACAGCAAGACCGCAGTGATTACACCCACGCATTCAAGGGAGCAAGCGTGAGCGAGACATTCACGGAGAGCGTCGATTGCGTTGTCATCGGTGCGGGCGTCGTCGGATTGGCGGTGGCGCGGGCGCTGGCGCTGGCTGGACGCGAGGTTATCATCCTGGAATCCGCCGACATGATCGGGACGGAAACGAGCTCGCGCAACAGCGAGGTGATCCATGCCGGCATCTATTATCCGGTCGGTAGCCTAAAGGCGCGCTTCTGTATCGAAGGCAAGAATAAGCTCTACGAATTCTGCGCGGAGCACGGTGTACCGCATCGGCGCTGCGGCAAGATCATCGTCGCCACGGACGAGAGCCAGGTGCCGGCGATGCCCGAGATCAAGGAGCGTTCGGCCAAGTGCGGCGTGACGGATTTGGAGTTCCTGACCGCGGAAGACGCGAAAGCGATGGAACCGGAACTGTTCTGTCACGCCGCCCTGTGGTCGCCCTCGACGGGCATCATCGACACCCATACCTTGATGCTGGAACTGCAAGGCGAGGCTGAAGCCAACGGCGCGATGACGGCGTTCCTGAGCCCGGTCGAAGGCGGCACGATTACTGATGACGGCATCGTGCTGGAGGTCGGCGGCGAAATGCCGATGCGGCTGCGTTGCCGCGAGGTCATAAACAGCGCGGGCATTCACGCCCCGGCGCTGGCGGGGACGCTAGAGGGTATGCCGGCCGACAAGGTCCCGACCACCTACCTGACCAAGGGCAACTATTACGCGCTGACCGGCAAGACGCCGTTCAGCCGGCTGGTCTACCCAGCCCCCACGACGCAGTTCCTGGGCGTTCACATCACCATCGATATCGGCGGCCAGGCCCGTTTCGGCCCGGACGTGGAACATATCGACGAGATGAATTACGACGTCGATCCGCGCCGCTCCGACGGGTTTTACGAGGCGGTGCGCCGCTATTG
>JAPPPC010000171.1:4739-11336 GCA_028817685.1 Rhodospirillaceae bacterium | reverse complement strand
AAAAACCGGCCTTCAAAAAAGTCATCGTCAAGGCGATCGAGAAAACCAGCGCGCTGTCCGCAAACCTGCTGTCCGGCGATATCGATTATATTGCCGGCGAGGTCGGCTTAACGGTCGACGAAGCGCTCGCCTTCAATCTCCGAACGCGCGAAAACTTCGTGACACAGTACAAATCGGGGCTGATCTACGAACATATCGATCTGAATTTGGACCACCCAATCCTCAAAGACCGCCGGGTACGGCGAGCGTTGATTCACGGGATCGACCGCGCCGGGATCAGCACGCAGTTGTTTCGCGGACACCAACCGATTGCGCATGGGCAGACCAACCCCCTGGACACCGTCTACGACAAGAAGGTCCCGAAATATCGCTACAATCCCCCGAAGGCACGGGAACTGCTCGCGGCGGCGGGATGGTCGGAACTCCGAAAGGGCATCCGCTACAACGCCAAGGGCGAGCGTCTGCAGCTCGACCTGATGACCACGGCGGGCAACAAGTCACGCGAATTGATCCAGCAGCTCCTGCAGAGCCAATGGCGGAGCGTCGGCATCGACATTCGAATCCGCAACGAACCAGCCCGTGTCTTTTTCGGCGAGACGGTCAGCCGCCGCAAATTTCCGCATATGGCGATGTATGCCTGGATTTCGGCCCCGGAAAGCGTTCCGCGGACCACCTTGCATTCGACGATGATCCCGAGCGCCGATAATGGCTGGTCGGGTCAGAATTATCCGGGCTTCGCCAACAAGGCGATGGACAAGGCACTCGACGATGCCGAAGTGGTTTGCGACGAAGAGCCAAACAAGGCGGTCTGGCGCGATCTGCAGCGCATCTACGCCGAAGAATTGCCCGCAATTCCACTCTATTTCCGCGCCAACCCTTTCATCATGCCGAAATGGCTGAAAGGCGTCGTCCCGACGGGCCATCAATTCGCGACCACTTTGTGGATCGAAGACTGGTACGTCGGGAAATAGCCCGCCTGCGCTGATGTTCCGGTACACCGCAGAACGCATTTTTCAAAGCCTGCTCGTCCTGCTCGTTCTGTCCTTCGCGGTCTACGGGCTGATCGGGCTGATGCCCGGCGACCCGATCGACCTGATGATCCAGGGCGACCCCAATCTGAGCCAGGCCGATGCAAAACGTCTCAAGGCGATCCACGGCCTCGATCGGCCTTTGGTTGAACGCTACGGCGCTTGGCTTTCCAACGCGCTGCAGGGTGACTTCGGCTATTCGCGCAATCACAGTCAACCGGCGCTCGACGTCATCAGTGACCGTGTCGTCAATACGGGACTGCTGCTCGGTCTCAGCTTGGTCTTGTCCCTGGCGATCGCGATTCCCGTCGGCATCTACGCAGCCCTGCACCCTTACTCCAAGACCGATTACGCGGTGAACCTCGCCTGCTTCGCCGGCATATCCGTCCCTCCCTTCTGGCTGGCATTACTTTTCATCATCCTGTTTGCCGTGGTGCTGGGCTGGCTGCCGGCCGGCGGCATGGCGACAGTCGGCGATGGCGGTTTCCTCGACCGGCTCGAACACCTGGTCCTCCCGGTTGTCACGCTGACGATCGCCTCGGTGGGCGATTTCACCCGCTTCATGCGGGCCAGCATGCTGCAGACCCTGCGCCAGGATTTCATCCGCACCGCGCGCGCCAAGGGCCTTTCGATGACGCGCGTTGTCACCGGGCACGCCCTGCGCAACGCGCTCTTACCCCTCGTTACTATCATCGCGTTGAGCTTCGGGCGCCTCTTCTCCGGCGCGCTTATCACCGAAACCATGTTCGCTTGGCAGGGCATGGGCAAGATGATCTACGACGCGATCCTGGGGAACGACTACAATCTCGCCCTTATCGGCCTGATGTTCGCGACCGCTCTCACCTTGATCGGCAACTTCCTCGCCGATCTCGGCTATGTCTGGCTCGATCCAAGGGTGAGCCTGTCCGACCGGGAGCGCACGGTATGAACGCCCCGCAAAGCATGGCCCGCCGGATGGGACGCCGGTTTCTGCAACACCGGTTGGCGGTTGCCAGCCTGCTGACCTTGCTTCTACTGGCCTTGCTATCGCTCGGCGCCCCGCTGCTGGAAGACCTGCTGGGCCTCGACGGACAGACCACCAACCTGTTCCAGCGGAATCAACCGCCTTCGCTGGAACATCCGCTCGGCACCGACGAGATCGGCCGCGATCTGCTGGCGCGCCTGCTGCAGGGCGGCCGCGTCTCGCTCGCGGTGGCCATCGTGGCTGCGCTCGCTTCCGCGGTGATCGGCACCACGATCGGTGTGATCGCCGGCTACTATGGCGGCCGCTTTGACGCCCTGCTGATGCGCTTCACCGATGGCGTAATCTCGCTGCCGCTGCTGCCGCTGTTGATCGTGCTCGCCGCCATCGACCTGTCCAAGCTCGGCCTGCCACCCAGCGTCACGCAATCCGAAGACGTCAGTCTCTATCGCATCATCCTGATCATCTCGCTGGTCGGCTGGACAACCGTCGCGCGGCTGGTACGCGCGGAAACCCTGACCTTGAAGCAGCGAGAATTCGTCCGCGCCGCCGTGGCGCAAGGCGCGACGGGCGGCCGGATCATGCGGGTCCATATCCTACCCAACGCGGTTTCGCCCATCATCGTCGCCACGACCTTATCTGTCGGCAATATCATTCTTTTTGAATCGGTCCTGAGCTTCCTTGGCCTCGGTATCCAGCCGCCGGTTGCCAGCTGGGGCAACATGCTGACCAACGCGCAGGAACTGATCTGGTCCGCCCCACAGCTCGCCGTTTGGCCCGGCCTGCTGATCTTCGTAACCGTGATCGCCTTCAATTTTCTCGGCGACGGGCTGCAGGACGCGCTGGACCCGCGCGCGGTCGATTAGGCCGGTGGCAAGGCTTTTCGCAGACGTGCCAGCCCGTCTTCGATAACCGGCATGGAGGTTGCGAAGGACAGACGCAGGAAATGCTCGCAGGTCGGTCCGTAATAGCTGCCTGGTGTCACGATCACACCGGCCTTGTTCAGAAGCATCTCCGCGACCGCAGCGCTTGGGCCCCATTCGGCCGGAATTTGAGCGAGCGCGTAGAAGGTTCCCTCCGGTATCGGGCAGCGGACGCCTTCGATCTGGTTCAGTCCGCGGGCGACTGCACGGCCGCGGGCGGCATATTCCTCCCGCATCGCGGCAACGTCCGGCAGCGCGTTCTCGAAAGCGGCCACCGCCGCATATTGCACGATGCTGGCGGCACATCGCGTCGTTGTGTGATTGATCTTCGTGAGAACCGCGGCAAGTTCAGGCGGTGCGACGCAATAACCAAGCCGCCACCCGGTCAAGGCGAAGGATTTGGATAGGCTGGAGGCGATGATCGTACGTTCTGCAACCTCCGGGCCAAGCGATGCGATGGAGACGTGTCGCGACTCGCCGAAGACCAGCTCGCTATAGACCTCATCGGCGACGATCCATAAATCCTTGCGCACTGCGATCTCAGCGATCGCCGACAATTCGTCGACGGTTAGGACGCGACCGGTCGGATTCCATGGGGAATTGATGAAAATCGCCTTCGTTCGCCCGGTGATCGCCGCCGCAACCGCATCAGCGTCGATAACGAAACGGCCATCGACCGCGGACATCGCCGCCTCCACCGGAATCGCCCCGCACAAGCGGATCATCTGCCGACAAGGCCCCCAACCCGGCACGACTACGACGGCCTCGTCACCTGGTTCCAGGATTCCCCGCATAATCGCCGTCAACGCTCCGTAGGATCCGTTGGTCACGGTGACCTGGTCTGGCGATGTTTCTGTACCGTGCTGGCGCGCCTCGAATTCCGCAATCGCGGCACGCAATGCGGGAAGGCCGGCAGGGTCGGTATAGTCGCTGCGTCCGTCGCGAACCGCCTGGATTGCCGCTTCGGCCACGACTTCAGGCACGGTGAAATCGGGTTCACCGATACCAAAATCGACGATCTCGACACCTTCGGCCTCCAGCGCATCCGCCTGACGGCGCATCGCCACCACCGTCGATCCGGGCACGGATTGGGCAAATCGCGAAATTTTGGGGGGCATCAGACAATCTCACCGCTTGATCCTGGAGGCGAAACTATAACCTCGCAGACCGTGATTTGGCTGAATTTTGCATGCGGTTAAGATATGCGTCCCTGGGAGATCCAGCAGGCGTCCTGGCGCGGATCTATTACAAGAGGCGTAAATCGAGAGACCGGAATGGGCAAAGTGTACTCGCGCACTTTCGCATGGCACTTTTCGGAACCGCCGGAAGCGCTGTGGCCTGCCTTGGCCGACACGGCGCGGTGGAACGAGGCTGCCGGCCTTCCCAAGCATCAGATCGAGGAAGTCCGGCAGCCCGACGGGTCCAACCGTTTTTTTGCCACGGCGCGCAAAGGTCCCTTCGATCTGGCCTGGGAAGAAATTCCCGTCGAGTGGGTCGACGGCCAATGGTTCCGGCACGACCGGCTGTTTTCCAAAGGCCCGCTGAAGCTCTTGTCCGCCACGTTACGCATGGAACCAGACGGCAATGGCGGTGCGCTGGGTCACTACACGCTCAACGCCACCGCGGCAAACCTGTTCGGCACCGCAATTCTGAACACGGCATTTTTCTCCAGTGTCGAAAAGAACTTCACAGCACTGGCAAAAAGCGCCGAGGAATGGGCGGCACAAAACCGCGACATGCCCTTTGAAATGCCGGTCGCAGAGGTCACGCCGGAAGTGCGCAGGCGGCTGGACGAAATTCTGGAGCGAATTGCGCAGTCACGAAACGATCACGGCCTTTCCCGCAAGCTCGCGGATTGGATGCTGAAAGCCCAAGAGGTCGATCTGGAGCGCATCCGACCGCTGGAACTGGCCCGCCGATGGGATGCCACCGACCGGCAGGCAATCGAGATGTGCCTGCAATCGGTCAAGGAAGGATTGCTGGAACTGCGCTGGGATTTGCTGTGTCCACGTTGTCGCGGCGCGAAGTTAACCGCAACGGCGCTCGACCAACTACCCAGCGGGGCGCATTGCAGCTCCTGCAATATCGACTACGACCGCGATTTCGCCCGCAACGTCGAGCTAACCTTTCACCCATCGCCGACGATCCGCGATATCTTGAGCGGCGAGTTCTGCCTATTCGGCCCCATGTCGACCCCGCATGTGAAGGTTCAGATCGCGTTGGAACCGGGCGAGACCCGTGCTGTTCCCGCCTGCCTGGACGCCGCCGACTCTCGACTGCGAACGCTGGAAATCGGCGACGAGGCCGATATCACACACGAAGGCGGCGCGTTCCCGAAGACGCTGATAGAGGACGATGCGGTTGCGCCGGAAGACGGCGCAGAAGACGGCATTGTTGTTGCGATTAACAGGAGCGGCCGGCGCCGCACCTTGATCATCGAATCACGCGAATGGGTTAGCGACGCGCTTACGGCGGAGCGCGCGACCACATTGCAAACGTTTCGCGACTTGTTTTCCAATCAGGTTCTACGACCCGGAGACGAAGTCGGTATCTCGCAGGTGACCTTGATGTTCACCGACCTGCGCGGTTCCACAGCGCTGTACGAACGTGCCGGCGATGCAGGCGCCTATCGGCTTGTTCGCGAGCATTTCGCGTTCCTGGCCGGTGTCATCCGCGAACGGAACGGCAATATTGTCAAGACGATTCGCGACGCCGTCATGGCCGCCTTCATTGACCCCGCAGACGGCGTCAATGCCGCGCTGGAAGTGCAGCGCACTGTCGCCGCGTTCAATCACTCGGTGGACGGCGAAGATTTGGTGATCAAGCTTGGCGTTCACTGCGGATCGTGCATTGCGGTGACGCTGAACGAGCGCCTCGACTATTTCGGGTCGACCATCAACATGGCCGCGCGGCTGCAGGGTGAGAGCGAGGGCGGGGATATCGTTTTCTCAGAGGAGATCGCCGGCGACCCGGTGGTCGCGGAAATCTTGGCGGCGTATTCGCTCGCGCGGGAAAATCGAGAATTGAAGGGGTTCGACGAACCGATCCAGTTTCTGCGGTTAACGCCGGCGGCGATTCAGGCCTCAGCCTAACAGCCGATCGGGCGCTATATCGGCCGGCGACAGACCCAATTCCGCAAATCTGTCCGGCAGCTTGCCGTCTACGATCAAGCTCGCGGTCGCGGTGGCCATCGCGGGCGACGTTTCGATCCCGTACCCGCCTTGCCCGGCAAGCCAGAAAAATCCTGCCGCATCCGGCGCGAATCCGACGACGACGGTCTTGTCCTCGGCAAACGTTCGCAGGCCGGACCAGCGATGGTCGATGCGACCGACTTTCAAATTTGTCATACGTTCGATCCGGTCGACGGCGATCGCGATATCAAGCTCTTCCGGCTGGACATCGCAGGGTTCGATCGGCGTCTCGTCCGCCGGCGACCCGAGCAGCTTGCCGGCATCCGGTTTGAAGTACCACTGCTCGTCCATATCGATAACCAGCGGCCAGTTGCCGCTGTTTTGGTCCGCCGGAGGATCGAACAGCATTGCAGTCCGGCGCTTCGGCACCAATCCGACCGGACGCACGCCTGCCATCGCCGCGACCATGTCGGCCCAAGCGCCGGCCGCGTTGACAAAAATCGGCGCCTGATAAACAGCACCTCCCCTCGAGGTGACGGGCCACATGTCGGCGT
>JAPPPC010000171.1:0-4729 GCA_028817685.1 Rhodospirillaceae bacterium | reverse complement strand
GCACCACCCCTCGTCGTGACGGTCCACATGTCGGCATCACGAGATGAGCTGGACACTTCGGCATCCGTAACGACCTGACCGCCGCGCTCCCGCAGACCACGAAGGAATCCGCCATGCAACGCGTGTACGTCCATGTCGGTCGATTCCGGTTCGTGCAGCCCAAACCGAAAGGCATCGGGCTGCATGACAGGTACCATGTCGCACACTTCGTCACGGCTTAGTTCCCGCACTGGCACGGCCTCTTCCGCGGCAAATTCGGCGAAGGCCCGCAATTGCGGTTGCTGCGCTTCTGTCGCGATGAACAGAGCGCCGCGCGGCGTCAGAATTTTGCTGTCGGTGAAGCCTTCCGGCGGGTTTTCGAGAAACGGTTTGCTGATCCGCGCCAAGGAACGGATGACGTGATTTCCATACAATTCCGTAAACTGGGCCGCGGAACGGCCAGTCGAGTGGTAGCCGGGCTGATCCTCGCGTTCCAACACGATGGCATTGCCGTGTTCTGCAAGGGCATATCCCGCAGAGGCACCGGCGATGCCGCCGCCGATGACGAGGAAGTCACAACGTACCGTCATTCCGCTGGCCGCGCCGCGGTTTCGCCGTCAACCGACGACCCCGTCCGACGCTTCTCTAGGGCACCGACAAACAGTCCGAGGAGTGGTGGGACAATGGCGAGGGTCAGCAGTGCCGACAGTGAAAGCCCCCCGATTACCACCGATCCCAGGCCACGATAGATCTCCGAACCGGCGCCGGGGAATAGAACCAATGGCAACATGCCGATGACGCTGGTCAAAGTGGACATGAAGATCGGCCGGATCCGGTTCCGGGTCGCTTCCACTATCGCCTCGTCATGCGCCATGCCCTCCTCCCGAATGTGCAGCAAGGTCTGATGCACCAGCAGAATCGCGTTGTTCACGACGATTCCGATCAGGATGACAAAGCCCAGCAAGGTCAGCATGTCGAGATGCTGTTCCCCTGTAACCGTGCCATTCGGCAGTTGAGTGGCATGTATCTTGTTCAAGACGACGAGTCCGGCCACGCCGCCAGCGGTCGCCAGTGGGACCGAAAGCATGATGATGAACGGGTAGAAGAAGCTCTCAAACAACACCGCCATCACCAGGAAGACGATGATCAACGCCATCAGCAGATCGATCCGCATCTCGTTCCACGTTTCGACCATTTTATCGGCCGCACCGGAAAAACGAATGCGGACACCGGCCGGCAGCCCTTCCTCGCGCAGCTTGTCGACAACGTCTTTCTGCAAGATTTCAAGCGCTTCGCCCAACGCCATGCTCTCGTTGGGTTTGAGCTCAATCGTGACCGTTCGTTCCCGCTCGACATGACGGATCGATGTCGGTCCCGATGTGACCACAACCTGCGCCAAGGATCGCAGCGGAATAATGGCGCCGGACTGCGTTACGATCGGCAGGCTGCCAATACCCTGCGTCTCGTTGACGATCCCGTCCGGTCCCGCCAACATCAGGTCCATACGGTCCGATCCGTAGGTAAACTCCAATACGCGAAGGCCGTCATTGAAGGCGTCCACGGTATCGCCCAGGTCGCGTGCGGAGACACCGTTATCCGCCAGACGAACAGGATCGGGAATGATACGGACCTCCGGCGCCCCAAGCTCAAGACCCGGACGCGGCCGCAGCTGATTGCCCTCCGACCGCGGCAAGGTTTGGCTGATCTTTCCGACCGCCCGCAGCGCAACATCGATTACGCCTTGGAGGTCAGGACCGGAGATGTCCAAATCGATGGATCGGGCCCCGCGCACACCGCGGCCGAAAATCGAACGCTGCGACATGCTTCCGAAGGTTCCCGGCTCCCGAAATACGGGCCGCGACAGGACGGGAATCAATTCGCCGACCCTTCGGCCATCCACAGCCTTGGCGCCGACGATCGTCAGCTCGCGGAACGTTACGAAGAAGAAATGTTCCATCTTCGGCGGTTCATCCAACGCGGATTCAGGCCCGGTCTCCGCCGCCCATAACGGACGTACCGCGTCCTCCAGGTCACGCGCGATATCCGAGGTGGTTTTCAAATTATAGCCCGGCGGCGGCACGATATAGCCGATGATCAGGTTTCGGTTGCCCTTGGGCAGATATTCGAGTTTGGGCAAAAACTCCCAAGTCGCAGCCGCCGTGATGGCCGTCAAGCCGACGACGATCGAGAGCCCGAGAAATTTGTTCCGCACGACGGCGCGAGACAGGCCTGTCGCCGCAGCCACGAACCAGCGGCCGAAATCGTCAATCAACGGCAACCGTATGCCGGTCCCCTTCGCATGGACACCACGCCCCAATAGACGCTGCGACAACGCCGGTATGACGGTAATCGATACGATCAAAGACAAGATGACGGCGACGGAAATCGCGACGGCGATATCACGGAACAGCTGTCCCACATCGAGTTGCATGATCAGAATCGGGATGAACACCATCACCGTGGTTAGCGCCGATACAAGGATCGCGCCCCACACCTGCTGCGCGCCGCGAAAGGCAGCCTCCTTGACCGGAACGCCCTGCTCACGCAGCCGGTAAATGTTCTCCAGAACGACAATGGCCGCATCGACGACCATACCGACAGCGAAAGCGATGCCCGCAAGAGACACCACGTTCAACGACCGGCCGAGTGCTGCCATGGCAACAAACGATGCGATGACGGAAACCGGGATCGCCAGCGCGATCACCAAGGTCGCACGCCCGGACCGCAGGAAGATAAGCAGAATGACAATCGCCAACGTGCCGCCGACCCAAATATTTTGAATAACCAGATCGATCGACGAGTTGATGTAAATTGTCTCGTCATAAAGCTGCTTCATTTCGAGACCAGCGCGCGGCAACACACCTTGCTGCAGCTCCGCGACCGCTTCACGCAACCCCTGCATCGTCTCGATCACGTTTGCGCCGGTTTCCCGCTTAACGCTCAAAGCAATCGCTTCGACCCCGGTCGTCCGGATGCGTGCGACAGGGTCCTTATGATCGAACCGGACCGTCGCGATGTCGCCGACGGTGACCCGGCCGATCCGACCACCACCGCTGTCGCCGCCATTGCTGGAGCGCAGAAGAACGGCCCTGACTTGCTCCGGCGTCTTGAACTCATTGTCCGTACGGACGGTGTAGCGCCGCTTGCCCTCCTCCACATCACCGCCGGTGATTGAGGCGTTGGCGGCGCGCAGCCGGTCGACGACCTGCGGTACGGTCAACCCGTAACGCGCCATCTTGGCCGGATCGACGACGATACGCATTTCCCGTTCGCCACCGCCATAGACATCCACGCGGCCGACCCCGGATACGCGCTCCATTCGCTCTTTTATGACGTCGGTCGCAAAATCGCCGAACGTATGAATCGGATCCGTGTTGCCCGCCACACGGGTCAGCCTGAACCAGGCAATCGAATTGTCATCTGCGCCGGAGGTACGCAACGTCGGCTCGTCCGCCTCCGCCGGATATCCGTTCACCCGGTCCAATCGGTTGGCGACCAGCAACAGCGCCTTGTCCATATTCTGGCCGACCTCGAACTCGAGGGTAATTTCGCCATTATTGTCGCGCGCGCGGGCGACCATGCGTTTCAGCCCTTCGAGGCCTTTCAGCGCTTCTTCCTGCCTGTTGATGATCTCCCGCTCGACTTCGGCCGGTGCCGCGCCGCCCCAATTGGTCGACACCTGAATGATGGGGCGGCGGAGATCGGGAGTGAGCTGGATCGGGATCGTGTTGAGCGCCACCAAGCCGAACAGCACCGCCAAAATAACGGCCGCCATCACGGCGACCGGTCGATCGATCGCTGTTCGGATGAGGTTCATCGTCAGCTCTGCTTGTCCGCGGGCGCGGCGGGTTTCGCTTCACCCTTCTTGACCATGCCCTCGTAGGTGATGGCTTGTCCTGGCCGCAGCCGCTCATTGCCCCGCACCACGACGACATCGCCTTCGCCCAGGCCTTGGACGACCTCGAATCGATTCCCAATGGCGCTGCCGAGCCGGATCGCGCGAATTTCCGCTTTCCCTTCGTTCGCGACAAAAACGATGTTCTTGCCGCCGCGCGGGATCACCGCATCCTTGTGCACCGAGACGATGACGCGCGGCCGTCCGATCGGCACCATGACGGTGACGCTCTGGTTCATCGCGAGCTGCAACCGATCCGTCCCGCTTTCCTTGAATACCGGTGTGAACCGAACGGGACGCGTTCGGGTCAGGGCGTTTTCGTCCGGAACCAAGGCCCGCACGGTCGCCTGCATTGGCAGGCCGCTGTCCAGTTTCAAGCCCACCTCACGGCCGATTTCGAGACCGTCGACACGTTCTGAGGGAACATCGGCTTCGATTTCAAGGTCGATGTGATTGATGAGAGTCACCACCGCATCACCGACCTTCAAATAGGCACCGGCCACGGTGTGTTTTCGCGAAACAACCCCATCATACGGCGCCCGAATCTCGCTGTTGTGGAGATCGATATCTGCCAGACGCAGTTCCGCTTGAGCACTCGCGACGGCCGCTTCCTGTTCGCCCATTTCGCTTCGGTATTTGACGACTTCATTGCTCTTATCGTCGTACCGCGCCTGCGAAAACGCGGCGGACTTTTTCAAGCTCCGCAGCCGCTTCAGCTCGACTTGAGTTAACGACAATTGCGCTTTGGCGGTTTGCAGCGCCGCCTTCTTCTCGCGTACCGCGGCGGCACGAAGCTGCCGGTTCCAGCGGATTCTATCGGTGACGAGCTTGGCGACGACATCACCCTTCTTAACC
>JAPPPC010000389.1:2151-2700 GCA_028817685.1 Rhodospirillaceae bacterium | reverse complement strand
TTCCAGCACCGTGTCCTTGGAATAGCCGCGCGCGCCGTTGAGCTGGATTGCGCTATCGACCGCCTGATGCAGCGTGTCCGCGACCTGGATCTTCGCCATGGAAACTTCCTTGCGGGCGAAATCGCCCTGATCGAGCTTCCAGGCGGCGCGCATGGTGAGCAGCCGGCCGACCTCGATCGCCATGGCCACTTCGCCCATCATCCACTGCACGCCTTCATGGTTCGCCAGGGTCTCGCCGAAGCTGATGCGGCGCTCGACATATTCCTTGGCGATCTCCATGGCGCGGCGCGAGAGACCGAGCCAGCGCATGCAGTGGGTCAGCCGCGCGGTGCCGAGACGGATCTGGGTGAGTTTGAGCCCCTCGCCCACCTCCATCAGCCGGTCTTCATCCGGGATCTCCATATTGTCGAATTCGATCTCGCAGTGACCGCCATGCTCCTCCGGCCCCATGATCGGGATGAGCCGGACGATCCGCCAGACGGGGGTGGCCGCGTGTAACATGAAGGCGGTAAGGCGGTTGCGAAGTTATTCGGAGGTCTTGGCGATATG
>JAPPPC010000389.1:0-2141 GCA_028817685.1 Rhodospirillaceae bacterium | reverse complement strand
AGGCCCTTGCGCGCATCGTCCGAGGTCTTGGCCATCAGGATGAAATGCTGGGCACCCGCGGCACCGGTGATGAACCATTTGAGGCCATAGACGATCCACTGGTCGCCCTTCTTTTCCGCCCGGGTGAGCATGACGCTGGGATCGGAGCCGGAGCCCGGTGACGGTTCGGTCATCACGAAGGAGGAACGGATGCTGCCGTCGGCGATCGGTTTCAGCCACTTTTCCTTCTGGTCCGGCCGCGCGACCTGGCTCAGCACGCGCATGTTGCCATCGTCCGGCGCGGAGGCGTTGAAACAGACCGGCCCGAAGATCGAGCGGTTCATTTCCTCGTAACAGGGCGTGATCTCGACGACGTTGAAACCCAGTCCACCATCCTCGACCGGCAAGGACAGCGACCATAGCCCTTCCGATTTGGCCAGGCCCTTCAGGCGCTCCAGCGGTTCTTCGGCGATGTTTTCGTGCTCGTCATAGGCGTCCGGATCGGACTCCAGCGGAATGACGTGCTTCTCGACGAAGTCGCGGATGCGCAGGCGGGTTTCTTCCACCTGTGGCGAAAGGGTGAAATCGATCATGTCAGTCTCCGGAGTCTTGAGATTTACCTAGTCGACGAGAGGTAGCGTGTGACCACCGTCGATGGTGATAACGCTACCCGTCATATATTGCGAGCCATCGCCAGCGAGCAGCAGGAGCGCGCCGTCCAAATCGGACATCTGGCCGAGGCGTTGCTGCGGGATGCGGCTGATCATTTTCTTGCCGCGGTCGGTGGCGAAGAAGTCGCGGTTGAAGTCGGTCTCGATATAGCCCGGCGCGATCGCGTTGACGCGGATATTGTCGCGAGTCAGTTCGACGGCCATCGCCTTGGTCATCTGCACGACGGCGGCTTTGCTGATCGCATAGGTCGAAAGCTGGCGGGTGACGCCGAAGCTCAGGATCGAGGCGATGTTGATGATGCTGCCACCATGCCCGAGGCGCTTCATGTGCCGTGCGGTTTCCTGAGCGACGCGCCAGGATCCTCGGAGATTGGTGCCGACGACGGAATCCCAATCGTCCTCTGTCACATCGATCGCCATCTTGGGCTGTGTCACGCCGGCATTGTTGACCAGGATATCAAGCCGGCCGAGCTCAGTTTCGGCGGTCTCGATCGCCTTGCTGACGCTGGCGGGATCGGTCACATCCAGTGCGACGGGCAATGCATGACCGTCAAAAGAGGCGATTTCGTCGACCAGTTCCATCAGCCTGTCGGTCCGGCGTGCCGCGACCGCGACCTTGGCGCCGGCCTTCGCGAGTGTGAGCGCGAAATGCCTGCCAAGTCCGCTGGACGCGCCGGTGACGATGGCGTGCTTATCTTCGAGCGGTCCGGTCATGCGTTGCCTACCCTTTCCCGCAATACGAATTTTTGGATTTTGCCGGTCGACGTCTTCGGCAGATCGCCAAAGACAACCTTCGTCGGGCATTTATAGTGCGCCATATTCTCACGGCAGTAGTCGATGATATCGCGCTCGCTGACGCTTGCGCCGTCCGGCTTCAAGGCGACGAAGGCGCATGGCGTCTCGCCCCACTTTTCGTGCGGCGCCGCGACGACAGCCGCTTCCATGACTTCCGGATGGCGATACAGGGCTTCTTCGACCTCGAGGCTGGAAATGTTCTCGCCGCCGGAAATGATGATGTCCTTCGAGCGGTCCTTGATCTCGATATAGCCGTCCGGATGCATGACGCCCAGATCGCCGGTGTGCAGCCAGTCGCCGCGCAGGGCCGCTTCCGTCGCTTCCGGGTTTTTAAGATAGCCCTTCATGACCGTGTTCCCCTTGAGCATCAGTTCGCCCATGGTCTCGCCGTCCGCCGGCACCGGCTGCATCGTGTCTGGATCCATGATCGCCTGGTCTTCCAAGGTCATGTAGTTGACGCCCTGCCGCGCCATCAGCAGCGAGCGCTCTTCCAGCGGCAAATCTTCCCAGCCGGGCTGCGTGACGCAGACGGTCGACGGGCCGTAGCACTCGGTCATGCCGTAAAGATGGGTAACCCGGAAGCCCAACGCCTCCATGCCGGCGATCACCGAGCTCGGTGTCGCCGCGAAGCCGTTGGCTATATCGATCGTGTGATAGAAGCGTCGCTTCACATCTTCCGGTGCATGCATGCGCTAG
>JAPPPC010000896.1:1931-2702 GCA_028817685.1 Rhodospirillaceae bacterium | reverse complement strand
GTGGTCCCGTTTTTTTTAAAACCGCCCTGTGGGGTGCGGCTGTTTTTCCCTCCTGCTCCCCAGCCCCCCGGGCCCCCCTTGCTGAAAAGCGACCAGACCCCGCAGAAAAAGTGCCGGGTGACTGCCGGGGACCTGTTCGAGGATTTCAGCGCAGATGGTATCGGCATCGGCAAGACGGCCCGCCTCGACGCATCGTACCGCCTCCTGCAAACGCGCCGCCGCGTCGATCATGTCAGCCAAACGTCCCTGTCTTGGAACCAAACGGCTCGCCGCCGGAACGGGGATTCCGTATTCTCAACCTAATGGACGACGAAGCCGCCACGCAACCGCCCGCAACCCGACCGCGCCGTTGGATATATATCTGCCTGGCCTTCGCGGCCGTGATGGCCGTTGCGGGCGTCATCAGTTGGTCCCAGCGCCTGGCAATCGCCGAATTCGCAATCGAGCGTGCCGCCGGTGCCGCTGGACTGGCAGATCTAAGCCTCAGGGTCGACCGGCTCGATCTCGACAGGGCCACCGTGACGGATGTGACCATCGGCGGTGACGGCGGGCAGCGGATTGCGCGGCTGGAAGCACGCTACAGTCTCGGCGGCCTTTGGAGAGGCACTGTGAGCCAGCTGGCCATCACCGGCCTGTCCCTGCGCGGCAGTATCGGCGACGGCGGTCTCGTCCTCCCCGGTCTTCCTGCCCAAAAGGCTTCAAAATCGGGCGATACGTCAAAGATTCCGGTTCAAATCATCCAGTTCGAGGAAGCCCGCATAACGCGGGAGA
>JAPPPC010000896.1:0-1921 GCA_028817685.1 Rhodospirillaceae bacterium | reverse complement strand
CATCACGCTGGAAACGCCTAAAGGAACGATAACCGTCAGCACCGACGGCACGGTCGATACCCCCGACGGCGCGAGCAGCGACATTGAAGCCGCATTCGCGGTTGAGAGCGCATTTGGCCGCCTGAAGGGACGTACCACGGCCTCCCGGCTCGGCTCCGGTGAGGTTTTCGGCCAAATCGTCCTGCACGACGGCAATGTCGCCGCCCAGCCGGTCGCGGCGTCCGGCCTCCATGGCACGGTACAGGTGATTTCCCTGTCTGGCGAAGCAGTCGATGTCGACGCCAACCTCGATGCCAGGCAACTGAACGTCGCGGAAGAAAGGTTGGGCGCAACGCGGCTTGCCGTCGGCGCTCGCGTCACCGACAGCTCCAACGCTGCTTGGGAAGTGAATCTACAAAATCGTCACGGCAGCATCGATTTGGCGGGGACCGCCTCCCAGTCGGATGCCGATGGGATCGCCGCAGCGGCAACATACGCAGTCGATATAACCCGGGCCGCATTGACAGCGAAAGCGAGCGGGAAGACGAGAATAGACATCGCACCCAATGGGCGCATAACTGGTGACTTCCGGATTGAAGACGGCATGCTGGCACAAGACGGTAGCCAGCTTTCCGGAATCACAGGACAGACGAAGCTAAGCCGCGATCGCGACGGGAAACTTCAGGGGACGGCAAACCTTGCCTTCGAATCGATCGCGGCGCACGGGTTCCAGAGTGAACCGGGAACCATATCGGCGACACTCGATGACCAACGTGCTGCGATAAAGGCGGCGTTGCGCTGGGCCGGCGGCGCGCTTCTCGTAAACGCGGACGGCCCGGCGGACGGCGCTGTCCGGTTCGAGACAGAAGGTCAGGTAACGGATTTCCAGCCCGTCTCCCGGCTGCTTGAAGACTTCTCCGCGACGGGACGCACAGCGTTCCAGATCGCAGGAATCCTCGACATGCCGGGCGGTGTTCTCGCTGCTACGGCGGCGGCGCCGTTAGACTTGTTACGCCACATTGAAGCCAAAGGCTGGATCGACTCAGATGTCCGCAAGGTCGATGTCCCCGACTTAGCGCGCGATACGGCGTTGAAAGGCCGCATCCATCTCACCAACGGTGCCGAAGGCCTGCAGCTCACCACGCCCAATCTGCACGCGACCGTGGGTTCATTGGCCGGCGCCCTCACCGCACAATTACCGGACAACATCCGGTCCCATCTCACCGGTCCGCTCACCCTCAACCTGCGCCCGTATGGCGGGGAAAACGCCGTGATATCGGTCGCGCCGCACACCAACGGCCAAAAACTCTCGGCGGCGTTCGCCGCCCGCCTCAAAGCAAAAGACGCAGATATTTCCGTTCGGACGAAGGGCCAGGCACTTGTCGGTCCGAACGGCGCGCTCACCTCGATTGCCGCGCCGCGTTCGAATATTGACCTTCGTGTTCGAGAACCGGGCCGCGGAGACCTAACCGGCCGGCTTATGATCGGCGACCTGCTCTTCGAGGATGGTCAGCTCAAGACCCGCTTCGACCTGAAAGCCTCGCTCGACGGTATCGTTGACGACGCACTGCCCCCCCTATCCGCCACGGCCGGGTTCTCGGGCCGAGCCTCGCTGAACGCCGGCATTTTGGCTTCCAGCCTGAACCGCGGCGGATCACTATCGGTCAAAGACATCGCGGTCCCGGATAAATTCATGATCGCCGAGCCGGTGACGCTAAAACTCGCCAAACCGGCGCGCGTACGGATCGATACAGGGAAAGGTCTGCCCTCCCTCACCTACAGCGCGGCGGCGGTTTTGTCCGAGACCACGACCAGAATCAAAGCGGGTGACAAATGGCTCGATACCTCCCAGTCGGCAGTCCCTGTGACCGCAAAGACAAAGGACGGAAACAACGCGATCTCGTTGCAGGTCGCTTCGCTTCAGGTGACCGACCATAAACTT
>JAPPPC010000827.1:1612-2709 GCA_028817685.1 Rhodospirillaceae bacterium | reverse complement strand
GTATGGGATGGTGAGGAGGAAGCACGCTTCATCGGCAAGGAGGTTGAAGCGCTGCACCGTAAGCAACACCGGCTGGACGAGATCGCGATCCTCGTGCGCGCCGGCTTCCAGACGCGGGAGTTCGAGGAGCGTTTCATTACGCTGGGAGTACCCTATCGCGTGATCGGCGGACCGCGCTTCTACGAACGCGAGGAGATTCGCGATGCGCTGGCCTATTTCCGGCTGATCCACCAGCCGGAGGACGATCTTGCCTTCGAGCGCATCATCAACAAGCCGGCGCGCGGTGTCGGCAAGACGACCATGCAGGCGCTGCATGGTTACGCGCGCATCGAGGGCTGTTCGCTGTTCGCAGCGGGCTTGCGACTGGTCGAGACCGATGAGTTGCGGCCGCAGGCGCGCCGCAAGCTCGGCGACATCCTCGCCGACTTCCAGCGCTGGCAGCAGATGTCAGTCGGGCTGCCGCATACGGAGTTGGCGGAGACCGTGCTGGACGAATCCGGCTACACGGAAATGTGGATGCTGAGCAAGAAGCCGGAAGCGCCGGGCAAGCTTGAGAATCTCAAGGAATTGTTGCCGGCGATGGCCGAATTCGAAAGCCTCGCCGGGTTCCTGGAACATGTCAGCCTGGTCATGGAGAATACCGAGGCCGCGGGGCAGGAGATGGTCAACCTGATGACCTTGCACAGCGCCAAGGGGCTGGAGTTCGACACGGTCTTCCTGCCGGGTTGGGAAGAGGAGCTGTTCCCGCACCAGCGGTCGATCGAGCAGAGCGGCGCTGCCGGGTTGGAAGAGGAACGCAGGCTTGCCTATGTCGGCATCACGCGGGCGCGGCGGAATGTGACCATATCGCATGCCGCCAGCCGCCGTATTTACAATCAGTGGGTCAGCGCGATTCCGTCGCGCTTCATCGGTGAACTGCCGGAAGACTCGATCGAGATGGTCACCGATGCCGGCCTATATGGGGGTGGCTTGAGCGAGCTACGCTCGTCATTCGGTTTCGACAGCGGCGCGCGGACATCACAGGGTGGACCGGGATGGCGCCGTTTCCAGGAACGGGGTCCCGGGGTCAAATTCATCGAGGCGACAGCCGCGACGCG
>JAPPPC010000827.1:0-1602 GCA_028817685.1 Rhodospirillaceae bacterium | reverse complement strand
GCGACCGCTGCTTTCACCAGAACTTCGGCACGCGCACCGGCCGCGCCGGCGACGGCGACAAGCTGTCGATCGATTTCGACAAGGCCGGCGAAAAACGGGTCGTCGCCGCCTTTGTGACGAAACCCTGATGGCGAGTTGGAAGTTCGAGACCGTGGTTCCCGCGGCCGCGGCCGAGGCGTTTGCCGCCGCCGTCGAATCGCTGTGCCCGGCGGTGGCGTCCTTCGAGATACCCGGCAGCACGCTGTGGCGGATCGAGGGCTACGCCTCGGACATGCCGCCGCATGCGGCGGCAGCGGCGGCGATGGCCGTCGCGGCGGCGCGGGCCGGTATCGCGGAGCCCGAATTCACCTGCATTCCCTTGCCCGACACGGATTGGGTGGCGGACAACCAGGCCTCGTTCCAGCCGCTGCATGCGGGACGCTACTTTATCCAGCCGTCGCATTTCGACGGTGCCGCGCCGCACGGAACGACCGCACTGACCGTCGATGCGGGCGCCGCCTTTGGAACGGGCGAGCATGCGACGACAAAAAGTTGCCTGCTGGCATTGGATGGATTGGCGAAACGCCGCCGGTTCCGGCGCCCGCTCGATCTCGGCTGCGGATCCGGGATACTGGCTTTGGCGATGGCGGCAACATGGCGCCGTCCGATCATGGCGGCGGATATCGACCCGCAGTCGGTCGTGGTCGCGCGCGAGAATGCGGAAATCAATGGCCTCGACGGGTGGCTTCGCATTCGCTGCAGCAACGGTGTCGCGGACCGGGAGGTGCGGAAAGCAGGTCCCTACGACCTTATTGTTGCGAACATCCTGGCTGGACCGCTGGTCGCGCTGTCGCACCGGCTGAGCGCCTGCCTGGCGCCGCGCGGCGTTCTTATCCTATCCGGACTGCTCGCCCAGCAGGAAAATGCCGTGCGCAACGCTTATCGCCGGCAAGGGCTATCGTTGCGGCACCGCATTGCCCTCGACGGTTGGCACACGCTCATCGTGGCGCGCCACCCCGTCTGAGGCACGTCGCTCGCGGTCTTGGCTCAGCCGAGATCGTGACGCGGAACGAAAACTTCGTTTTGGGCCATGAATTCGTACTCGGTCGACGCGGACAACAAAGCCCCGCGATCGATGCCGATGTCGGCCAACAGCCGATCGTTGAGCGTCGCCGCCTCCAGCTGAAAGCGGTTCCAGCGGTGGCGCGCGAAGAAACCGGCAACCTTTTGCCCGATCGACTGCGTGGCGCTCGGATGATTGATCTGCGCTGAAAGAGTGATGTCAGCCATTTGGATATTCCTTTTCTTTACAATCCTCTGCCGGATGAGTTCCGGCGCTTTTACAAAAGATGTGTTGGGGGTTCGTAAAGATCAGCCGCTAATTTTGCAGTGCAGCAATGTCTGGTGCGCATGGTTAAAATCGCTGCAGACGAAAAAGGGGCAGGGCCCATCGAAGCGTTCCGATTGGAACGATCCGGGCCCTGCCCCGATACTCGTTTTGAGGCGAGACAAATGCGCGGTCAACGTCTCAGCGGTTCCGTAGGACCGTGAAAGGTTCTAGCGGTCGGCCTCTTGATTGATGGTCGCGTTCAGCTCGGCGCGGTCGACGCCGATATCTTGCAA
>JAPPPC010000150.1 GCA_028817685.1 Rhodospirillaceae bacterium | reverse complement strand
TTTCTCAGTCAGTAGAATCTGCTTGTAGATATTGCAAACCGTGCCGAACCAGTCCTCGATCTCGTGCACCTGAACGCCGCGCGCTTCAATCAAATCGACGCCGGCGCAGAACGCGCGGTCCCCGGCACCGGTTAGCACGATGCCGTCAACCGCTTGGTCGCCCTCCAGAGCGATAAGGCGATGCGCGATGCCCTGCGCAAGTTCGACACTCAACGCATTCAGCGCCGACGGCCGGTTGAAGCGCAGAATGGCGATTCGGTTACGGTTTTCAATCTCGACGACACTTGGCATGAAGTTATCTCCGCTTCAATCCGTTTGGGTGGCGACCCGCGACAACAAGGCTTCGAACTCTCGCATCACCGCGCGCAGCGTGAAACGATCTGGCAGAAGACTGGTCCGCGAAGACGACGCGGCAGCGGATGTGGTCTGCGCCATCGCGTCCGCGAATGAGTCGTCGCTGCCAACAATGGTCAGCCCCGGAGACTCGATCTCACTAACCCCACCCGCTTCGGCCCGGGCAATAACAGGTGTGCCCACGGCCAATGCCTCGAGAGCGGCGTTGGGCATGCCCTCCCAGCGCGAGGGAAGCAGAAAAGCATCCGCACCGGCATAGTGCGGCCATGGTTCGCGGACAAAGCCAGCAAAGGTGATACGGTCCCGCAACCCCAGCCGTTCGCTCTGCGCCATCAACGTCGCGTGATCCTCGCCTTCGCCCAAGAGGGTGAAATGCGTATCCAATGGCAAGCGCGGCAGGATTTCGATCAGACGATCAAAGCCTTTTTGATGGGTCAACCGGCCCGCCGCCACGAAGCGCAAGCCCGCGCCCGACACCCGCTGCGGAACCGACGATCTTGCGCGAATCGTTTCCGCGTCGACCGGATGCGGCAGCACTGCAAGGCGATCCGGTGCGATGCCGAACGCCGACGCAAACTCGTCGGAAACCAGTTTAGAAGGGCAGAGGATTGTATCCGCGCGACGACAGTAGCGGCGGTAAAGCATCCGATAGAGGCGCGGCCATCGCGTCGCCCCCAGGCTAGCGGACGGCGTGTTCGACTCCCGCGCGACGATCCGCGTATGCGGCGCCAGTTTGCGGCGTTGCATCAGTGTCGCAAGGTTGATGTGGCTGATCGTCGGCAGCACGATATCGGGGTCCGTCGCCCGCAAAGCGGGGCCCAGGTCCGACCACGCATGCCGCAACCGCCGCCGGGCAAGGTCCGTTACGGAGAGATCCTCCGGCACCGCGTCTCGCAAAGGCCCTTCGCCACTTAAAACCACGAGCGACGGTGCGAAGCGGGTTCGATCCAGATAGCGCAGCAATGTGAGAACGACACGCTCCGCACCACCGCCCGCAAAGGAGGGCAACACGAAGGTAACGCGAATTTTTTGATGCGGGCGTTGGGTCATGGGGATGACTTGGATTCAACAATTTAGCGATGATACGCATCGCACAAGCAAGGGCAATCTCCGCCCCTCCAATCCACGGTTCAAGCGAACCATCCCGCGGTCATGGTGGACCCGCTGCTCGCCCCTTGATACAACCGCCGGGACGAGCGACCCGCCAAATCAAAACAAGGTTGGAGCGTCCGCCACGCTGCGTGACAGACCATAGCGTTTGGCATTGCGGCGATGATCGTAAACAACGCGACGGCCGCGGAGACATGACAAAGATTCACTCCGGACATGTCCTCGGCATCGCAGCGTTTTTGGCGCCGACCCTGGGCGTTTTCGCCCCCAACATGATTACCCCGGTGGCATTGCTTTCGTTAACCGGCCTGCTGATCCTCCGCGGTCGCCACCGTGAGAGTGGGATTCGTTTCGACCGGCACCTCGTCACGATAATCTCGATCATTGTTTTGTGGTCCGCGCTCACCCTGTTTTGGACGATCAACCTGTCCGACGCGCTTTTGAAATGCGCCTCAATCGCAGCCCTGGCCGTCTTGGCCACCACCGCACTTCTCCTGACACCGCGATTCGTCGAGCATGAACGGCACGCGCTTCGGCGGTTCGTCCTTGCCGGGATCGGCTTGGGATTTTTCTTCTTCTTTGTCGAGGCGGTAAGCGACGCCGCGATCACCCAGAATGTTTTCGGCAAAGAGCTGGTCGGCGGCCCGGCCATTGGCATGTTCAATCTCACGCCGAGTTTTCTGTTCCTGTTCATTTGGCCTGCCATCGGAATTCTGTGGCGTTCCTGGCCGGTCCTCGGCCTAAGCCTGATCGCTATGGGTGCCGTCGCGGCCGTGATCTTGCCCAGCGCGTCGGCTTCGATCGGGTACATCTCCGGCGTCATTTTCTTTTTCGCCGCGCTGCTGGCGTCCCGCGGCGCGAACCTGTTCGTCGCGGTCGCGATTGCGGTGGGCATTGTCGCGGCCCCCTTCGTGCCGCGAATCGCGCCGGCACTCGATCCTGCGACCGTCCGCTCGAACCTGGACAGCCGAAACGCCTCGTTGCTACACCGGCTGGATATTTGGTCGTTCACCTTGGAGAAAATCCAAGAGCGTCCGGTACTCGGTTGGGGCTTCAACGCATCGCGCACCGTGCCGGACGGTGACGCCCACTACTATCTGCGCAACCGTGCCGGAGAGGTTATCGGTCAGGGCAACCGGCTGCCCTTGCACCCCCATAACGGCGCCCTGCAAGTCTGGCTGGAACTCGGGCTGCCTGGCGCATTGGCGTTCGCCGCGCTGTTTGCCCTGGCGGCGCTTCGCTGCAACCGCCAAACAGAACGGCCTGCCGCGGCCGCAACGCTTGCGGCACTGGCGACAGCCGGGCCGATTTGGCTATTGAGCTTCGGGATTTGGCAGACTTGGTGGCTCTCCGTTCTGATTCTGAGCACCCTGATCCCGGTGTCCCTTATTGTGCCGGACCGGTCATGAAGAAAACCGCGATTTTCGGGATCGGCGGTTTGGCCATATTCGGTTTGCTCGCCTATGGCGGCTACTACCTGACCCACAACGTTGATTGGGTGCGTGTCTACTACAAGCGTTTCAAGGCGGCAGACGCCTATGTTTTCGACGAGATTTCACCCTCCCTGAAGAGAACCGAACCGGCCCACTTGATACGGACCCGGTCGGTGGAGTCGGCCTCAGAGATACGCCGCGACCTGATAGCGGCGATCTGGGGTCCTGATGGCAGACCGACGGCCGCGATGCCTGAAAAGATTTCCGATGCGCCACCAGACGGGCTGCAAAAAATTCAAGGAATTGCTTCGATCGACACGTACCAAATCCCGGTCGATCTCGGCTACGCTGCTTTTATCTTTCTGTTGAAGCCAGCCACACCCAACGGCCGGCTGGTCATCTATCAGCACGGCTATGCCGGTACTGTCGAAGAGAAAATGGCGCCGCTGTTCGAACGATTGCTCGGCCAGGGCTATACGGTTGCCGCGTCGAACTATCCGGAGTACGGCCGGAACCGTTTTCCCTATCTGAATCTAAAGCGCTTTGGCTGGTATTCACTCAGCCACGACCGGGTTGTCAGCGTTCATCCGCGGCCGATCCGCTTTTATGTCGAACCCATCATCGTGCTGCTCAACGCGATGCAAAAACATTATGAGCAGATAGACATGACCGGTTTCTCCGCCGGCGGTTGGATCGCAACACTCGCTGCGGCAGTGGATCAGCGGATCAACCGGACGATAACCGTCGCAGGGGGATATCCGCTTTATCTGCGATTAAGAAACTTCGCGCGCGAATCGCCACCGCCGCAATATCATCAGCCGCTGTTGCAGGCGGCCAATTATTTAGAGATGTACGTCCTGGGTGCGGAAGGCGAGTCCCGATCACTGACACAGATTTTCAATCGTTACGACCGTTGCTGTTATCGAAACACCTATGCCCGCCTCTATGAGCCGGCCGTGCGCGAAGCCGTCAAGGCAATCGGGCCGGGCCGTTTTCAAGCCTATATCGATGAAACACACGCCGATCACAAGATCTCGGATTGGGCAATCGAGCGCATCATCGAAACGCTAGCGGCTGATCGGTAGTCGTATCCACCGTCGGACGCTAACCACCGCCGGTATTTCCAACTGAAGGAAGCCGGCACCGTCGGCGGGCCAGAGCAGCCGCTGCAACTGTCTCAAGGCGAATCGGAAAAGATTTGAGTCACGGGGCGGCAAATCGCGGTTACGTTGCAGAGCATCAAAGGGGCTGATATTAGTGCGCCCATAATTTATCGGGCGATGCACTTACGCATATGGCGGATCGAACCATTCTTGTAACTGGTGGCGCCGGTTTTATCGGGTCGGAATTCGTACGTCGCGCCGTCTCTGCAGGGTCATATGTCATCACGCTGGACGCCCTCACCTATGCGGGGAACCGCTCGACCTTAGCGGCCGTCGAGAGTTCTGACAGCCACCTCTTCGTGCACGGTTCGATCACTGATCGCGCCCTGGTCAACAAACTGCTGGCGGATCACCGTCCAAACGCGATCATCAATTTCGCTGCGGAAAGCCATGTCGACCGGTCGATTGACGGTCCCGGCGCCTTCATCGATACGAACGTTAACGGGGTTTTCGAACTTCTCGAGGCCGCACGTGCCTACTGTGAAAGCGGCGCGCCTGCGAATTTCCGCTTTTTGCAAATTTCCACGGACGAAGTCTACGGTTCCATCGCCGACGGCCGGTCGGATGAAGCGAGCCCTCTGGCCCCGAATTCACCCTACGCAGCGTCCAAAGCATCAGCTGATCACCTCGTGCGGGCCTATAACCGGACCTATGGTTTACCGGCGATCGTCACGCGCGCCTCCAACAATTACGGGCCTTATCAGTTTCCCGAAAAGCTGATCCCGCTGATGATCCTGAACGCAGCCGCGCTTAAACCGCTGCCGGTTTACGGCGACGGCAAACAGCGCCGCGAATGGATACATGTGTCGGACCATTGCGTGGCGATCGAGACGATCCTAGCGCACGGGAAACCTGGCGAGATTTACAACGTCGGTGGGGGCGGTGACGCGGCGAACATCGACATTGTCCGGCGGCTTTGCGAAATCGTCGATGAGCTGTGCCCAACCCCGACAAGCCGTGCGTCCCTGGTCACGTATGTCGCGGACCGGCCTGCGCATGACCAACGCTACGCGCTCGACACGTCGAAAATCCAGGATGAGCTCGGCTGGCAGCCAGCCATCGCCTTCGAGGAAGGCATCATTCGGACTGTGCGCTGGTATCTCGAAAACGAGGCTTGGTGGCGGCAAATTCAGGACAGCAATTATCGTGGCGAACGCCTCGGACTGGCCGTCCAGGCGACAGGATAGCCAGGTCATGGCGCGCAAGGGAATCGTATTGGCTGGTGGGACAGGCAGCCGCCTTTATCCACTGACACGCGGGGTCAGCAAGCAAATGATGCCCGTCTACGACAAGCCGCTGATCTACTACTCGCTGTCCGTCCTGCTGCTCGCAGGAATCCGTGAGGTGTTGGTCATTTCGACACCCGACCACCTTCCTTCATTTAAGAACTTGCTGGGAGATGGGACAGACCTCGGAGTCTCGTTCGAATATGCCGCCCAGGCGGAACCGAAAGGCATCGCGGACGCTTTCCGGGTCGGAGCAAAATTTATCGACGGAAAAGCGGTATCGCTTGTACTGGGTGACAACATTTTTTACGGCGAAGGCCTGCCGCGCAGGCTATCGGCCATCCCTGAAACCGGCGCGACCATTTTCACTTACGCCGTGCAGGATCCCCAGCGCTATGGCGTGGTGGAAGTCGATGAAAAGCGGAATACCATCACTATCGAGGAAAAACCCGACAACCCGAAATCAAACCTGGCGGTAACCGGCCTTTATTTTTACGACTCGGATGTTGTTGAAATCGCTGCCGGTCTGACGCCATCAGCGCGTGGTGAAATCGAGATCACGGACGTCAACAACGCCTATCTCCAGCGCGGCGATCTCACGATAGAATCGCTGAGCCGAGGCTACGCATGGTTTGACACGGGGACGCACGATTCCCTGCTCGATGCCAGCAATTACATTGCCACGATCGAACGACGGCAAGGGCTTAAAATCGCTTGCCTGGAGGAGATCGCCTGGCGGCAAGGCTGGATCGATGAGGCGCAGGTGGCCCGGCTGGCGCAACCGATGGCGCAGTGCGGCTATGGACAATATTTACTGTCGCTTATCGGGGACAGGCCTTAGCGATGCGGACCACCGAAACCGTCCTTCCCGGAGTCCTGTTAGTCGAGCCTGACGTGCTTGGCGACGAGCGCGGATTCTTTCAGGAAATCTGGAACCGCGAAAAATATGCCGAAGCAGGTATCCCAGGCACTTTCGTGCAGGACAACATGTCGCGGTCCAGCCAGGGTGTGGGGCGCGGCCTGCACTACCAGGAGCCGGGCGCGCAAGGCAAGCTCGTCCAGGTCATCGCGGGCGCGGTATTCGACGTCGCCGTCGATATTCGACGCGGCAGCGAAACATTCGGCCGCTGGGTCGGTGAGGTCCTGTCGGCGGAGAATCATCGGCAGCTCTGGGTTCCGCCAGGATTCGCGCACGGCTTTTGCGTCGTCAGCGACACCGCCGATTTCTTTTACAAATGTACCACCCCATACCGCCCGATGAACGAACACGTGATCCGGTTCGACGATCCGGATATCGGGATCGACTGGCCCGTCGATGCACCCCGCCTTTCCGAGCGGGACCAAAACGCCCCCTTGCTTCGCGATACGCCGGTTCTGCCCGATCTCGTGAGCTCCTGATGGACATTTTGCTGCTGGGTGCCTACGGGCAGCTGGGCCGCGTCTTGCACGGCAAGTTGGCGCAGCTAGGCGATGTTGCGGCCCCTTCGCGGATGGAGTTCGACCTGGCGCGGGAGGATAGCGTGCGGCGGGGCCTCAACGCGGCGCGCCCTGAGCTTATCGTCAACGCCGCCGCCTATACCGATGTCGACCGTGCGGAGAAAGAACGAGACGTCGCGCAGAAAATCAATGCGCATGCCCCTGCCGTCCTGGCGCAATGGGCTGCCGCCCACGACGCTGCATTGCTTCATTACTCCACGGACTATGTTTTCGACGGAAAGGGGCGCACGCCGCACCGGGAAAGTGACCCAGCAGAACCCGTGAATATCTATGGTGAGACCAAACGCGCGGGCGAGGTCGCGGTCGCTGAATCACGCGCCGCGCATCTCATCATCCGGACGAGTTGGCTCTACGACGCACAGGGTGCGAACTTTTTGCGCACGATCCTACGACTTGCCAAAGAGCGCAAAACAGTTCGAATTGTCGAGGATCAGATCGGTGCGCCTACCCCGGCATGGTGGCTCGCGGGAGCATCGGTCGAGATACTGCAGCGGTTTTTGGAGCGGCGGCGCGGCGGCCTGTTGCACGCTGCCACGGCTGGCACGACCAGTTGGTACGGCTTCGCCCAAGCGATCATTGACGGTGCCCGGGACCGTCAGCTCCCCCTGAGTGTCGAGGAGATTAAACCAATCGCGACCCGCGACTACCCAACACCCGCGGCGCGGCCGGAAAATTCCGTATTTGACCTAACCCGGTTACGAACGGAGTTCGATGTCAATCCGCCGCATTGGCGGGACGCTCTCTCGCCCGTGTTGGACGAATTCGCCGATGCGGCCGACAAACCGTAGAAGCCCAATCCGCAGACGACAGTCAATGACGCGGCTGGCAGGTCTGCTGCGCGTTCCTAAGCTGCTGGTTCGAGAACGAGCCCCGCTTCGGTTTCCCGATATCGTTCCCCCGTCCGGGGACAAACAAGGTCCGCGCCGAGCCTTTCCCCCGTGCGACTGACCCAACCGATCTGCCGAGACGGGTTGCCGACGACCAGCGCGTGATCGGGAACATCTCGGGTCACGACAGCGCCGGCACCAATCATCGCGTAGCGCCCCACCGTCGTCCCGCAGAGTATCGTCGCGTTGGCGCCGATCGATGCGCCCTGGCAAACCAGGGTCGGTTCGAACTCGTCTTTTCTTTCAACGAAGGCGCGCGGCGTCAGCACGTTCGTGAACACGCAGGATGGCCCGCAGAACACATCCGCCTCGAGGGTCACACCCTTGTAGACGGAGACGTTGTTTTGAAGCTTGCATCCATCGCCAATGTCGACATCCGGCCCGACCATCACATTCTGCCCGAGAACGCAGCCAGCACCGATGCGGCTGCCACCGAGAACATGGCAGAAGTGCCAGATTTTGCTACCCACGCCGATTGCGGCACCATCGTCGACGACAGCACTGTCATGAACGAAATAGGTGCTCATGATGTTTGTTCCGCCGCCAGCATGACCGCTTCGCCGCTCTCCATCGCCTCGCCACTGGCGTTCAGCACGCGCAGGACCCTGATGCCTTCCGCGGCATCGGACGGCGGGTCTTTACGACCGGCGACGGCATCGAGAAACGCCGCGCATTCAACGCGCAACGGTTCCTGCTCTTCGTAAGGGATCGGCGTTCCGTTCGCCTTGCGCACGATCGGAATATCGCCGTCCCATCCGATCTGATGGGGATAGAGCGTCAGTTTTTCCGCGCCCTCCGCGACATCATCGAATACCGCCATCGCGTCCTCTCCGATCACAATCATGCGGTGATCTTTGTAAGGGTGCAGCCACGAGACAAAAATATGCGCGCTTATGTTATTGGGAAATTCCATATGCGTCAGTGAGGTGTCGGCGACGCTCGCGGTCAGATAGCTGGAAGCGTTGGCCGTGACCCTGATCGGCATCGTCCCCGTCAAAGCGAGAATCATGGAGATGTCATGCGGTGCGAAGGACCAGAGCGAGTTTTCCTCGCGTCGGATTTTGCCCAGGCTGAGCCGGTTGGAATAGATATAGCGCAGCGGACCCAGGGCGCCGTCGCGAACCTGATCGCGCAGCATGCGGAATGCCGAATGGTACAGCAACAAATGCCCGACCATTAAAACAAGCCCGCGTCTGTCCGCTTCGGCCTTGAGGCTTTCCGCTTCCGCGACGTCGAGGCAAAGCGGTTTTTCGACGAACACATGCTTTCCGGCAGCCAGCGCCTGTCGCACCATGGCGCCGTGCGTTGCCGCCGGCGTCACGATCGCGACCGCCGAGATAGAGGGATCCGCCAGGATCTGCGCCACGTCGCCGTAGGCTTTTGCATCGGGATAACGCGCCGCCGCCTTTTCAAGCGTCGCGGAATCGAGATCGCAAAACGCGCCTAACGCGCCCAGCTCTTGGAAGTTGCGAAGCAGGTTGGGACCCCAATGCCCGAGCCCGAGAACGCCAACCTTCGGACTATCGGTCATGCCATCCCACCGTTTTCAAAAATGCTGCAGTTATCCGCCAGGGCGTGGCCCAGCGTCTCGTGGCGCCCGCGCAAGTACCGGTCCAGCCGCACCGTGGGACTCGCCGCCTCGCCGGTCCACCAGATGGGATGTGTCAGAAGCTGGAGCGCCGATTTGTTCCGGACCGCCTGATGCTCATAAGGGTGTCCATGCCCCCACGCGCCACGCGAATCCGAACAATATCCAATGTCGCTGAAATATCGCCGCTGATAGGTGTGCGGCCGTCCACCGAGCGTATTTTGTGTATTGATCAAGCTTTGCGCCGGGCGGTGCAGGCTGATGATGCGCACGGGCCGGTCGATAAGCCGTTCGAGCAGGTCGCATTCCCAAGCAGCCGCTTCATCCAGCGCGGCCGCGTCGTCGTCGTACAGGCTCGCGTCCAAATGCAGTCCGACCTCATGCCCCAGCTCTACGAGTTCGATTAGTTCGGCCCGGCCGGATTCAGAAAATGGGCTGTACTGTTCCGAACGGAGCAGAACGAAATCGGTCGACGTGACACCGATATCCCGCTCTAACGCCGCGACTTCGCAGGCTGCAGAAATCGACATGTCGATGTCGTGACGCAAGATGAAATGCGACGACTCAGCGTCATAGTTAGAGAAATCACGCGCTGAATACCCGCGTTCGAAAAGTCCGGCCAACAGCGCCCTGTAGCCCGCCAGCGAAAATTCGTTTGTCGCGTTGTTTTGCATTCACCAAATATACCAAGGGGTGCCGATCACGGCGCGCAGGAATGTCTCTCGATTCTTTTTTTGGAACCGCCTGATAACAACGCAACACCGTATGCCGACGAAGGACGGCAGAACGGCCAAATTACCAAGTTCAGTACGGTATCACTTCTCGGAGTTTGCCCAAGGTTACTTAGGCGGGCCGCAAACGCTCCCTTTCCGCGCTGCGGCGTCGAAAGCGCCACCACAGGCCGGTGCACGTAATCGTAACGAATACGATCCAGGCCGGTTCCAACGGCAATCTGTATTTGGGGCTGAATACAGGTCCATTTAATGCCAGCGTAAAGCCAACCCAAAGAAAGAGAAGGAATGCCGGGATCGCGACACCTGATCTTCGGAACATGGCTATGTACACCCCGGCCACCGCAAACAGTATCCAGACAGGTATCGGCATTGCGGCAAGCAGCAGAATTTGGGCGTACCCGGCGCCATCATTGCGGAACAAAAAATTCCAGATCTTGTCTAGCAAATTTTCGCCCGGCGTATCATAGAAACCGGAGCGCGGCAGGTTCGTCACAGGCGGTGCAATCGTCGCGGCGGGCGCCAAGAGATTCATCGTCGCCCCTTGTGCCCACGCCAAAACCACGGCGGCGGGGCCCAGCTCCCGCAATTCGGATTTTGCAATCTCCGTCATCCGGTCAGAGCTTTCGAAGGGCCCAGGCGGCGGCGGCGTGTCCCCCCACTCTCTGTAGAGCTTCTCGAGGCGCCGATTGCTTTCTGCGCGCGGTGTACCGTCCTTGAATTCGCGAACCAAGGGCACGACCCAATACAGGAGATGCGCGCCCGACTGAGCGCTTAGTCGCATCGTCCCGAACTGGTCGAAATTGCGCAGTGCGACCGGCGCGGCGACGACGGCAACAAGAACCGTCATCGCAGCGATATGGGCGAACCGTTTCGCAATCCCGGGACGACGCAGGACTGAGGCCGCCACGAACAGGAATGCCGGCAGGACGAACATCCAATACAGCACGAACGGCCGCGTCATCAGCGCCATGCCCCAGGCGAGCCCGACGGTGATTGCGACCCGAAGCGTCGGCGCCTTCAGCCATAGTACGGCGAAGGCCAGTCCGGCTGTCACGAAGAAAAGGAACGGTGTGTCGGTATAGACCATGCCAGCGACGACAACCTGCGTCGGGTTGAGAGCCGCCAGAAGCGCGGCTGGCACGAACAGCTCCCGCGCAAACTGAGCGGCCAGCCAACCGATCAAAAGACAAGTGCCCGCATCGATGACGCCTTGAAGCAGGACATAACCCAACGGGTCCGGGTCGCTCCCCGGGACAAGCGTCCAGGACATCAGCAAAAACGCGATCGGCATCGTATCGAGTACGAAACCCGCCTGACCATTGGCGCCAACCTGAAAGATGCTGCCGCCCTCCGGCTGAAATTGGGGGGTGAGGAGGAATGCGGG
>JAPPPC010000331.1 GCA_028817685.1 Rhodospirillaceae bacterium | reverse complement strand
CGATAATCCAGTCCTGAACTTGGACTCTTAGAAAGTCGCGCTTTTCGCTGTAATCCGGGTCTGTCCACAAGTTCCGGGTTTCGTCGGTATCGGCGTTGAGGTCGTATAGTTCTCCGTCCGGTTCTCCTTGGTAGTAGACCAGCTTCCAATCCCGGTCCCGGCGCATCACGATATATTCGGCGCCGCTTTGGATGTGATCGCGGCCGAGTTCGGAATACACCACCTCGTCCGGCGATATTTCGCCGTCGCCGTCGAGTTTCGGTCGTAAATTTGTCGCTTCGAAATCAGCCGGGACCGGGACTCCGGCAAAACTTAAGATGGTCGGCGCGATATCGGTGAGTTGCACCAGGCTGTCGTGCTTCTCGCCTGCGCGGACACGGCTTGGCGACCAAAAGATCAAAGGCACGGTTGCGACGGTGTCGTACATGGTCCATTTCTGGATATGGCCGTGATCGCCCAACGCGTCGGCATGGGCGGAGGTGAAGATGACGATCGCATCGTCCAGATAGCCTTTCGCCCGGAGCATCTCCATGATCTGGCCGACCTTTTCGTCGATCATGGTGACATTGGCGGCATAGTGCCGGCGGATACGTAGTATCTCGTCGGCGGTGACGTCGTGTCGCCAGGCGACCGAATCGAAATTGTTATCGATCAGGTTCTGCCGGTAGACGCCGTGTGCCCGGGGCTGGCGCGCGATCTCGTCCTCGGTGACTGTCGGCACCGGGATATCCGCCTTGTCGTAGAGGTCGAGATAGCGCGGGCTGGGATCGTAGGGCGGATGCGGTCCCGGGAAGCCGATCTGCAGGAAGAGCGGGCTGTCGGCCTTGCGGTCCTCCAGCCACCACAGCGCCGTGTCGCCGATGAACATGTCGGAATGCATGTTTTCGTCGAGCTCCCACGGGAAACAGCCGACCGCCTCCCGGTAGCCCTCGGGATCTTCGGCGATGCGCTGATACCGGCTCGGTTTGGTCAACCGGCGTACTTTCAACGCCTTGTCCCATTCGTCGTAGAAGGCCCGGTCATGCTCGTCCAGGAACAGAGGCCGGTCCTTGTTTTCGACCGGAAACCGTTGGTGGAAGCCGCCCAGCCGATCGTAGGGGTTGATATGCATCTTGCCGATGCTGGCGCAATGATAGCCAACTTCGGCCAGACTCGAGACCCAGGCCGGCTCCCAGGGCTGGAAGTTGGTGAAAATTCCGGTGCCGTGGGGAAACTTGCCCATGAACAGGCTTGATCGGGCGCCAACGCAAACCGGAGAGTTGACGAAGCACTTGCTGAACGCCGTGCCTTCGCGAACCAGACGATCCAGATTCGGGGTTTTCATCCAAGGCACGCCCATCGCGTTGATGGAGTCCGCGCGCTGCTGATCGGTCATGATCAGTATGATATTCGGCCGATCGGCCATGGCCGTTCTCGCTGTTTCGTTACGCTATCGCATGGTCCTAGAACCGGCGCGGCACCAGTGTAGTACAATCGGTTCGCGCGGGGAGAATTACACTTTGGCGGGGCGCAACGCAGCCCCACTTGACCTTGCCGAGGTAGAGTGGATAATCCGCGACCGCCGCGGCAGGAAGAATCAAGGCGTAGCAAACGCTTAACCCACGGTTTAATTGGGAATTGTTGGCGCCAATCCTGCCGAACGATTTTCCGATAATTGGTCACGCGGCCTGTAGAACGATGCGGAAGTGCATGCGATGATGTGGATATTGGAAAGTTATGCCTCCTGATCTACATCTCTTTTCTGTAATAAGCGGGCAGCCGGGATAAATCTGAATGTCTAACGATTCAACGAACAATAACGGATCCTCCCAGATCGATCCGAAAACGGAAGCAGTTCTCGCTCGCTACCGGTCGTACCTTTTGGACGATGTCGATCCGCGCGAATGGCCTTACGCCTGGCGCACCGAGATTAACCGCGGCGGCTTCCGCGCGGTGGATTTTCTCATGGACGAGATCGTGGATACGGGCAAATGCATCGGTTGTGCCTCTTGCCTCACGATCTGTCCGGCCGACGTGTTCGATTACGCGGACGAAAAACCGATCAATGCGCGGCCAGAGGCCTGCGTCTTCTGCGTTTTGTGCGTCGAGGTTTGTCCGGTTTTACGTCCGGTCGACGATAACGAGCGCACGCGGGCGCGGTTCCGGGCCCCGGCGAAGGATGATGGCTACGGATTCTACAGTTACGGCGTTTACGCACGCGCCACAGATCCGGAATTGGTGAAACGCGGTCAAGATGGCGGCATGACGTCGGCGCTCTTGATCCACGGTTTGGAAACCGGCCGCCTTGGCGGCGCCGTGCTCGGCGATGTTTTGCCCGAGGCGAAACAGATCGGCCGCCACCGGCTGGCCATGAACCGCCAGGACGTCCTGGAATGCGCTGCGTCGCGCTACACCTATTCGCCGAATACGCTGGCCCTTCAGGAGGCCATGCGCCGGGACGTCAAGCCGCTGGCCGTTGTCGGCGTGCCGTGCCAGATCGACGGGGTTTGGTTGCAGCAGACCTCGAGTATCCAGCTTGAGATGAGCCAGTGGTATCGCGAGAACATCGCCCTTACAGTCGGCCTGTTCTGCTCGGAAAGCTTTACCCATGAAAGCATCGAGAAGCTGGCCGAGATCGTCGAAGTCGAACCGCACCGCATCGAGAACATCAGCGGCAAGGGCAAGGTCGTCGTTCGTCTGGACGACGGGGAGATCATCAAAACCTCGTTGG
>JAPPPC010000059.1 GCA_028817685.1 Rhodospirillaceae bacterium | reverse complement strand
GTTTTACGGCGAGTTGCGCTATCACGACTTCAACGGCTTCGAGTTCGATCCGGCGATGACCGATCGGCTGCTGGAGGATCTTGACGGCGGCAATTTGATGCTGCTGCGCAGTCACGGCGCGCTGGTCTGCGGCGAGAGTGTTGCCGAGTGTGTGGTCAACCACCATTGGCTGGAGATGGCCTGCCAAGGTCAAATCGCCGCTCTATCCGCGGGCGAAGGCAACTATTTGGTACCATCGAAAGAGGCCTGCGAATACGCCCACAGCCAGTTCAAGGATGCCGGCGACTTTCTCAAGGGCGGCAAGGACTGGGCCGCCTGTTTGCGCCTCGCCGACCGGCTAGACCCGTCTTACAAGGAATAGGCCTTATGACCGCCTATTTGATCGTCCGCGCGGTGGTTCCGGCGGCTGACCGGGACGAATTCGATAAATGGTACGAGACCGAGCATCTGCCCGACGCGCATCGCGACTTCAAGGCGTTGTCGGCACGGCGCGGTTGGAGCGAGCAGGAGCCGAATTCGCATCTTGCCTTCTACGAATTTCCCGATCTCGCGACGGCGCAGGCGATTTCGAACTCCGATGCGATCAAGGGGCTGATCGCCGAGTTCGATCGCTGCTGGCAGGACCGGGTCAAGCGGTCACGCGAAGTCGTGGAGATCGCCCAGTCACTCTGAGGTTGTTTGCACGATCTCCGGCTGACTGGCGGCGATCCAAATACCGGCGAAGACCACGAGCAGCCCGCTCACGAAACCGAGCGTGATCGGCTCGTCGAGTAGGACGATGGCGAGTAATGCGGCGGCGAGCGGGTTCGCGGTCATGGTGACGGCAACCCTGGTGGGGCTCGCATATTTCAACGCCAGTACCCAAAGCACGAAGGCCATCGCCCCAGGCCCTGCACCAAGATAAAGCCCGGCAATCCATTCGCGCGGACCGAATGCGGCGACTTCGGCTGCCGCCCCGGAGAACGCACCTGCAATGACGAGGAACACCGCGCCCCCTCCCATGCCCACGGTTAGGAAGGCGAGCGCGTCCGTACGCTCGATGAAGGGCCGCGACCAGACATTGTAGAAGGACATCAACAGCGAGGTGCCGAGCATCAGGACTTCGCCGCGCCAGGCGCCTTCCGGCGCGAGTTCGACGTCCGCCGCGAGCGCGAATCCGACACCGGCCATGGCGATGAAAACGCCGGCGGTCTTGCGTGCGGTCATCGGTTCGATGCGCAGAAGGGCGCCCACGAGCATGGTCAGGAAGGGCAGGGTGGCCAATGCGAGGGTTGCCCGCGCCGCCGTCGTGTAATTGAGCGACAGGTTATAAAGCAGCATCGCGATGCCGTAGAACATGACGCCAAGCCCCACAACGCCGGGCCAAGCACCACGCTCCGGCCATCGGCTGCGCAGCATGAGCGTGATCGGCAGCACGATGAGGAATCCGAGACCGAAACGCAGAATACCGAGGGTGAAGGGATCGGCTTCGGCGGCGAGATAGCGCGTGACGGTCGCACCCGTTCCGCCAAGCGAGCTCGACACCACCGCGATAACCACGCCAAACCATTCGCCCATCGTCAGACCCTTTCGCTTTCGCGCTATAATCCCCGGGCTTGGAACCGAAACAACTACCTCAGAGATCGTTATGAACGGTACCGGGTCGTTCATTGAGCAAATGCGCTGGTGGCGCAAACGCCGCGGCCTGTCGCAATTGGCGCTGGCCAATCTTGCCGAGATCTCCCAACGTCATTTGAGTTTTTTGGAGGTCGGGCGCGCTCAGCCGAGCCGGGAAATGGTCCTGCGGCTTGCCGCGGCATTGGAGCTGCCTCTGCGGCAGCAGAACACGCTTTTGCTGTCGGCAGGGTTTGCCCCCGTTTGGGGCGAAGCGCCGTATGGAACGCCCGCGCTGCAGCTCGTCGACCGGGCGCTGGATCATATGATGACGCAGCAGGAACCGTTTCCCGCGCTTGTGGTGGACAGGCGCTGGAACGTGTTGCGCGAGAATGAAGGCTCTCAGCGTCTCACGGCATTTCTGAATGACACGCCGAAGCGGCCCGCCGATCCGGACAATCCGGTCAACCTGGCAGATGTGCTGCTGGCGCCGAATATTTTGCGTCCGCTCATGCCGAACTGGGCTGAGGTTGCTCGGGATTTCATCCGTTTCGTACATGCCGATGCGCAAGCCGACGGTTCGTCGGACACGGCGGCACTGCTCCAGCGTCTAATGGCCTATCCCGATGTGCCGAAACCTTTCGATATCGACCGCATCGAGGAATCGCACGAGCCGGTCCTCACCATGGAATTCGTGAAAAATGGCGTGCCGCTTAGGCTATTTACGACCATTGCGACATTGGGAACGCCGCAGGACGTTACGGCGCAGGAAATCCGCATCGAATGTTTCTTCCCGGCTGATGAGGCAACGGAGCAGGTCTTTAGGAATTGGGCAGAGACAGATTTCGCCGGCTAGTCAACGTCCAAACACGAGACCTTTGAGCGTACCGGGCTGCCCGGCGACGGCCGCTACGGTTGAGACCGCGGCGACCGGGGTGAGATCAGGGTCCAGGCATGGGCTCGGCGCGGCATAGGCGCCGCGTGCGGAGGCGAGTATCGCTGCGATCGCGACCAAGCTGAACAGAATGGCGCCGCTTGAGATAACTAAAAAGAAGTCCTCGGTCCGCATGGATTGATCCCTCTCGTTGTGACTGTCGGCATTTGCCCATATCGATGGCC
>JAPPPC010000792.1 GCA_028817685.1 Rhodospirillaceae bacterium | reverse complement strand
GTGTCCGGGTTTGGGAATTCCGGCAAAAATCGTAGGCTGCTCTTCGTACCGTGACAGGGGATTATCCATGCAAGGCAGGCAACTCGGCGACGTGACCATCGCACGCGTGTTGGAGATGAACACGCCGGAATTCGATCCTTACGAGTTCTTTCCGGAGACGACACCGGAGGATTGGGAACCGCATCTGCACTGGTTGCAGCCGCATGCCATGGACCCGATCAGCGGCAAATTGGTCTTTCCGATGCAAAGCTACGTCGTGCAGAGCAAACACCACACGATTCTGATCGATAGCTGCGTCGGCAATCACAAGGAGCGCCCATTTCTACCCAAATGGCATCAAAAGACCGATACGACCTATATCGACAATCTGGCAAAGCTGGGTTTGACGCCGGACGACATCGACATCGTGATGTGCACCCATCTGCACCCCGACCATGTCGGCTGGAATACCAAGCTGGTTGATGGGCGTTGGGTTCCGACATTCCCGAACGCTGAATATGTCTTCTCGCGTAAGGAGTTCGACTATTGGAAGGAATTCAACGAACGGCGACCGCTCGATCATTTGATCGATAGCGTTTTGCCCATCGAGGCCGCGGGTCAGGCGAAACTGGTGGCGAACGACCATGCGGTGGACGATTCCGTGTGGCTGGAATCGACCCCGGGTCACACGCCGGATCATTTCTCGGTTCGCCTCGCGTCCGCCGGCAGCGACGCGGTATTCACCGGCGATATGATCCATAGTCCGATCCAAACGCACTTTCCCGAATGGGCGGCACGGCCCGACTATAAGACGGATATCGCGGGCGCAACGCGGCGCGCCTTCCTGGAGAAGTATTGCGACAGTGGCGTGCTGGTCTGCACCATGCATTTCCCGCTCCCGTCGGCCGGATTGATCGTGCCGGACGGGAATGCTTTCAGGTTTGAATATGAGGAAAAGTACTGGTAGGGGTTGGTCAGCTATTCCTGTGAAAGATGAAAAAATGACCGATATGGCCGAGTACGAAGAACGCCGGGACGCCCTTCGGGCGAAATATTTGAACGAGGATGCCACAGCCGATGTCATGACCGGCGGCGTCGATCATTTGGCGCTCATTTGTTCGGATATGGATGCGACGGTCGGGTTCTATACCGATGTGCTGAAGATGCGCCTGGCTAAGGTGATCACCAACCGCGACGACCCCACCTCGACGCATATATTCCTCGATATGGGCGGCGGCAACATGCTGGCCTTTTTCGATTTTCCCGAACATGGTCCCGCACCGGTCCAACGGGGGATCGGTGCGATGCACCATATCGCGCTAAAGGCCGATGCGAAGAAATACAAGGCGATCATCGAGACGCTGAAGGCGCGCGGGATCACGCACGACATCCATGGAAGCGAGGAAGCCGGCTCCGTCTATTTCCGCGACCCGGACAATATCCACCTGGAAGTGACCACCGGATATTAGAGCCTTTCGCGCTCTAACCGGGCAGCGCGGCGACCAAGGTAATTTCGACCAGCGTGTCGCCGGCCAGGCCGGTGCAGACGCAGGCCCGTTGCGGCCAATTCTCAGCCGCGCCGATCCAGTCGCACCAGACCGCATCCATTTCCTCTTTCTTGTCGATATCGACGACATAGACCGTCGCGGTCAGGATTTGGGATTTGTCTGTCCCGGCGTCGGCGAGGTTCTGGTCCAGCGCGGCCAAGGTCTGTGCCGTCTGTCCGGCCAGGTCCTGGCTCGTATCCGGCGCCGTCGCGACGGTATAAACGCGACCCTCATGGATCGTCGCGCGGCTACGGCCGCGAGCCCCGCCCGCCAAACGTTTAATCGACATGTTGAACCTCCGAATGAATTACGTCGCGCTAGGGTATCGAAGAACGACTCGCACCGCCACGCCCGTTATGATCGCGCCATGCGAACGCCTCGATCGATCCTGATTACCGGTGCGTCGAGCGGCATCGGTGCCGCGCTGGCGCAGGAATATGCGGCGCCGGGTATGTCGCTGGCGCTCTCTGGACGCGACGCCAATCGACTTTCCGAGGTAGCCGAGGCGTGCCGGACCGCGGGGGCCACCGTCGATACGGAAATTCTGGACGTTGCGGACGCCTCCGCGATGGATGCCTGGGTCGCGGCGACGGACGCGAAGCGGCCGCTCGACCTTGTCGTGGCGAACGCAGGTATATCCGGGGGAACGGCGGGCGGTGTTGAATCGGATGATCAGGTGCGTGCGATTTTCCGAACAAATGTCGATGGGGTCCTCAATACGGTCCATTCGGCGGCGGGTTTGATGCGAAAGCGCGGCGGCGGACAGATCGCGGTCGTCAGTTCCCTGGCGGCGTTTCGCGGTTATCCCAGCGCACCGGCTTATTCCGCGAGCAAGGCCGCCATACGCGTCTACGGAGAGGCGCTGCGCGGCGCCTTGGCCGCCGATGGGATAAACGTAACCGTCGTTTGTCCGGGCTATATCCGCAGCCGTATGACCGCGGCGAACGATTTTCCCATGCCGATGCTGATGGATGCCGACCGGGCCGCGCGGATTATTCGCCGCGGGTTGGCCAAGAACCGGGCGCGCATCGCTTTTCCCTGGCCGGTCTATGCGGTGGCGTGGTTGCTCGGTGCGCTGCCGCCCTGGCTGACCGACCCCTTAATGGTCCGGTTGCCGAAAAAGGGATGAGTCGTTCACCGGCCGGCGTCAGCACCTCACCTTGATGGTAAATTTCGCGCGGGATGC
>JAPPPC010000050.1 GCA_028817685.1 Rhodospirillaceae bacterium | reverse complement strand
ACCTGCGTGACGAAGATTTTCACAGACATGGCGGTCGTCGCGGTCACGCCGGAAGGTTATGTCCTGGAGGAAGTCGCGCCGGGATTTTCAGCCGAGGATGTGCAGGCCGCAACGGGTGCGCCGCTTTCCGTGCCCGACGACCTCAAGACAATCGCCGCATAGTGGCGGCACTTTTAGTGCGTGCGTTCCCCGGCGACCGTAATTCGGTGCATGACCCGCCGGTGCCCGTGATAGTCATTGATGGCGAGGTGCTGGACACAACGATTGTCCCACATCGCCAGTGACCCTTCCTCCCAGCGGAAACGGCAGGTGAATTCCGGGCGCGTCATGTGGCCGCGCAGATACTCCAGAATTGGCGCGCTCTCCGCTTCCGTCATGCCGACAATGTTGCGCGTGATACCGGCATAGGAGATATAGACCGCCTTGCGGCCGGTTTCCGCATGCGTTCGGATCAGCGGGTGCTCGGCCTCGACAGGTTTCTCCTCGATGTCGTTGACCTGCATCGCAGCGGCGCGACGCTTGTTCATGTTGTAGGTGTTGTAAGTGAACAGACCGTCCAGCATGTCCTTCATGCCGTCGGACAGGGTTTCGTAGGCGAGGTACGCGTTGGCGAACAGCGTGTCGCCGCCTTGTGGCGGTACCTCCTTCGCATAGAGCATGGTCGCGCGGACCGGCGTTTCCGTGAACATTTGGTCCGTATGCCAGTCGCCGCCAAGCGTGTGGACGTCATCTTTGTCCTTCACGATCTCGAAAACTTCCGGCCGTTCCGGCAGGCCCTTGATATGGGGATGAAAATGGACGTCCCCCCAGCGCGTGGCGAATTCAAGCTGCTGGTCTGGCGTGATTTCTTGATCGCGGAAGAAGATTACACAGTGATCCAACAGAGCCTGGTGAATGCGCCCGAAGGTGACGTCATCCAGCGTTTTCGAAAGATCGATGCCGTGGATTTCGGCACCCAACGCGCCGGCAATCGGTTTCACATCAAAGCTGTTGCTGACCATCGCCTATCCCCGTCTGTCTTGACGGGGAACAGTATGGGTCAATAGGCGCGGTCGATGCAAAAATCGATCAAACCGCGCAACGCCCGTTTGATCTCCGAATCCGGGAACAGACCCAACGCATCGCGGGCAATCGCACCGTAATGGCGCGACCGTTCGATAGTGTCGGTCAAGGCATCGTATTTGTTCATAAGGCCGATGGCCTCTTCCAGATCGCCGTCGCTTTGTTCCATCGTCTCCAGGGTGCGGCGCCAGAACTGGCGTTCCGAATCCGTACCGCGGCGCCAGGCCAAGACGACAGGCAAGGTGATCTTGCCTTCGCGGAAATCGTCGCCGATCGTCTTGCCCAGTTTGGTCTGTTCGGCCAAATAATCGAGTACGTCATCGACCAGCTGGAAGGCGATGCCGAAATTCATGCCGTAGCTTTCGAGCGCTTCCGCTTCTCCCGCAGGCCGTTCAGCAACAACGGCGCCAATCTCCGATGCCGCGGCGAACAGTTTCGCCGTCTTGGCCCGGATCACGTCCATATAGGCTTCTTCGCTGGTTTCCGTGTCGTTCGTGGTCATGAGCTGCATGACCTCGCCTTCGGCTATGGTCGCCGAGGCGTCGGACAGAATTTTCAACACGCGCAGCGAGCCGTCCTGCACCATCAACTGAAAGGCGCGCGAGAACAAAAAATCGCCGACCAGGACGGAGGCCTGATTGCCCCACACCGCCTTGGCGCTGTCTTGACCGCGCCGCAAGTCGGAATCGTCGACGACGTCGTCATGCAGCAAGGTCGCGGTGTGGATGAACTCGACGCATGCGGCGAGGCTTATATGCCGCTCACCCTGATAACCGCACAGTGCCGAGGAGGCCAATGTCATCATTGGCCGCAGCCGCTTGCCGCCCGCCGCGATGATATGGCCGGCCAGCTGCGGGATCAGCGCAACCGGACTGTCCATTTTATCGACAATGACCTGATTGACCTTAACCAGGTCGTCAGCGACCAGTGCGTTTACCTGGTCCAGCGCATGTTTGACGCCATCTCCGCGCGACCCTTCAAAATCGACTACGACCGACACGTCCCGTTTCCCTCCTGCTGTCCGTATTGACAGGCGCGCTCGGAGCATAGTTCAACACAATTGCCGGTCAAGGGCGGCCCGAAACGACACGGATCAATAGTACGTCATGAGAGAATTGCTGCGGACGAACGACCCGGTAAGGCTATCCTGGCTGACAGCGTTACTGGCCGATCAGCAGATCGAAGCGTTCGTGCTCGATACGCATACCAGCATCCTGGAGGGTTCAGCCGGCGCCATTCCGCGCCGGTTGCTGGTTAGCGATGAAGATTTCGACGCGGCGAACCGGCTGCTCGCCGAAGCCGGCGAAATCGAGAATGCGGAACCTCGGCCGGACAGTCTGCTCGGTGGCAAAGTCGAATTGCGCCAGCCAGCCGACGGTTATCGTGCGGCGATCGACCCGGTCCTGCTGGCGGCCGCGACACCTGCTATCTCGGGTACCGTGCTCGATGTCGGGGCTGGTGTCGGAGCGGCCGCGCTTTGTTATGCGACGCGTGTGCCCGGTGCCCGCGTGATCGGTCTCGAACTGCAGCCGAAACTGGCCACGCTGGCGATGGAGAATGCCGCTCGTAATGGCCTTGCGGATCGGGTGACGTTCTTTCAGGGTGACCTGTTGGACCCGCCCGAAGGGGTTGCGGAAGCGTCGTTCGATCAC
>JAPPPC010000208.1 GCA_028817685.1 Rhodospirillaceae bacterium | reverse complement strand
GAGATATCTGCCGGCGCGGCGAAGTGCCGGCGAAACCAAACGATAAGGAGATAAAGACATGGAATGCAGGATGGACGGCCGGGTCGCGATTATTACCGGCGGCAGCCTCGGTCTGGGACGCGCGATGGCGTTGGAATTCGCGCGGTCCGGCGCGAAAGTTGCCATGGTTGCGCGCCGTGCCGATGTGCTGGAGGAAGCCAAGGCTGAAATACTTGCGGCTGCGCCTGGCGTGACCGTCAATGGCTATGCGTGTGACATGTGCGACGCCGGTGCGATCAAAGCGATGCACGCCTCCGTGGTCGCTGATTTGGGCGATGTCGACATTGTCGTCAACAACGCCGGCACCTCGCGCGCCATGCCCTTTATGGATATCACCGATGAGCTTTGGGAAGAGGATCTGGAGCTCAAGCTGATGGGCGCGGTGCGGCTGATCCGCCTGACCTTCCCAGGCATGAAGGATCGCAAGTGGGGCCGGATCATCAACGTGCTGAACTCGGGCGCCAAGGCGCCGCGCGCGAGCGGCGCGCCGACGGCGGTGTCACGGGCGGCCGGCATGGCGCTGACCAAGGCTTTGGCGGGCGAGGGCGCGCCGCACAACGTGTTGGTCAATGGCCTTCTGGTGGGGCTCATCGAAAGCGATCAGCACTATCAGCGTCATATCAAATCAGGGTCGAACGAGACGCTGGAAGAGTTCTACGAAAAGATGGGCAAGACGGTGCCGATGGGGCGTGTTGGCAAAGCGGAAGAGTTTGCAAACATGGCGTGCTTTCTGGCCTCCGATGCCGGTTCCTACGTTACGGGCACCGCGATCAATGTGGATGGCAACCGGACACCGGTCGTGTAGCGGCGGGACATGGCCACCAACGACGCCTGGTTGGCGCAGGTCGAGGAGGAAGCCCTCGACCCGGCGCTGCCGATTATCGACACGCATCATCACCTTTGGGATCACCGCGAAGGACGCGTCGATCGCAGATATCTGATGGACGAGCTGCAGCGTGATCTGCGCACCGGCCATAACATCGTTGCGACGGTCTTTATCGAATGCCGCGCCATGTACCGCGCCGACGGCCCGGAGGCGATGAAACCGGTCGGCGAGGTGGAGTTCGTGAACGGAGTAGCGGCGATGGCCGCCTCCGGGCTTTACGGAAACACCAGGGTCGCCGCAGGCATTATGGGGTTTGCGGACCTGCAGCAGGGCAGCCGCGTCAAGGCGACGCTGGAGGCCCAAATCGCGGCGGCACCGGACCGCTATCGCGGCATTCGCCGCACCGGCGCTTGGGATCCGGACCCGCGGGTCACGCGCGCCAAGACACCGGGCATGTTTCTCGACCCTAACTTCAGGGAAGGGTTTGCGGCGCTCGCCTCACTCGACCTCGTCTTCGAGGCGGTGTGCCGTCATCCGCAGTTGGCCGAGGTCGTCGATCTGGCGCGCGCCTTTCCCGAAACGACAATGGTGCTCAATCACCTCGGCGGTGTCGTGGGGATCGGAGCCTATGAAGGACGGCAGGACGAGATATTCGCCGAATGGTCCAAGAGCATCGCGGCGCTGGCCGAATGTCCGAACATCATGATCAAGCTGGGCGGCATCAATATGGACTACAGCGGTTTCGGTTGGCACGAAAAGCCGGTACCGCCGACCAGCGAGGCCCTGTGCGAGGCGACACGGCGCTACTATGAAACCGCGATCCATCATTTCGGCGTGGATCGCTACATGTTCGAATCGAACTTCCCCGTCGACAAGATCAGCTGCAGCTATCCGGTTCTGTGGAACGCCTTCAAACGGTTGACGGCGGACCACACCGCCGACGAACGGGCCAAGCTGTTCCATGACAACGCAAAGCGGGTATATCGGCTTTAAGGGCGTCAGAGATAGCGCTGCAGGAATGCGCCTTGTACCTCGAAAGCCTCGGGCCCGTTATCCACATGAACGCCGGGATAGGCGTGCAGGCGCTTGTCGCGCGATCCGAGCCGGTCGTATAGGTCGAGTTGTCCCGCCCGATCGAACCGCTCATCGTCCCATTGCATGGTGAAGAGCACCGGCTGGCTGAGCTGTGGCGCGTATCGTTCGAAATGCGGCGCGATGTTGCTGCGGGTGACGCTGGTTCCCGTCATTCCGGCTTTGCCGAGGACCGCAACGCGGATGCGCGGGTCGCTGGCGACGAAGGGCAATCCGAACATGGTGCCCATGGAGACGCCCCAATAGCTGACCCGTTCCGGGTCGATCTGGTCGAGAGCCATTAGTGCGTCGAGCACGGCCTTCCAATCGGCGATCATATCGCCAACGGGATCTTCGCGCCGCCACATCGCGGCGTATTCCGGGTCCTTGGCCGGGTCGGTGACCGGTCCGCGGTCGCCATGCACCGGGCCGTCGATTGCCGCGGCGTTCCAGCCATAGACCTCAGCGAACATCCGGCCGAGCATGAGCATGCGTTCATTGCGTTTGTGGCCGCTGCCGCCATGTCCCAGAAGGACCAGCGGTGCTGGGCTCGTCGCGTCACCGGATTGCCACAGGATGCCGGGGATTGCGTTATCCTGGCGGGTGACCGTAAAACCCCGCTCGATCGTCCCGCCGGCGGGGCTTCGATCCGTGTTCCATTCTATCGTCATCGTTTTTTCCAATTGCTTCAATTTGAGCTTACGCCAATTCCGGCGTTTCGCCGCGCTGTTCCCCGATATCTTCGGCAAAGCGCAATAGATAACCGTCCGGATCCTGGAC
>JAPPPC010000128.1 GCA_028817685.1 Rhodospirillaceae bacterium | reverse complement strand
CGAGGACTGGATCGCCCGCCAAGCCATACGCGGGCTCATCCGCTCCGGATGCGCCTGGCGCGCCCGTTCGTTCCAGGTCGTGCCGGGATCGTCATCCTCGTGATCCATGCTCGACAGTTCCTGCAGCCAGCGCGATTTCGTCGTCGCGATGATGCCTTCGCGTTCCGCGCGGTTGGTTTGTCCGGCGGCGGCGGACAGCTTGCCGAGCAACTGTTCCGCGACCTGCTTGGCGTCGCCCTGGATCGCCACATCGACCTTCTTGGTCAGCCCGATACGGTCGGCATTGATGTCAACCTGGATGATCTTGGCGTTCTGCGGCCAGTAATCGATGCCGTAGCCCGGCAAGGTCGAGAACGGGTTGAGCCTTGTGCCCAGCGCCAGCACCACATCGGCCTGCGCGATCAGCTCCATGCCCGCCTTCGAGCCGTTATAGCCAAGCGGCCCGGCAAACAGCGGGTGCGAGCCCGGGAAAGCGTCATTGTGCTGGTAGCCGCAGCAGACCGGCGCCATCAGCGTTTCCGCCAATGCCTGCGAGGCCGGGATGCCGCCGGACAGCACGACGCCCGCGCCGTTCAGGATGACGGGGAACTTGGCTTCGGACAGGATCTCCGCCGCCGCCTCGATCGAGGCCTGGCCGCCGGAGGGCCGCTCGATATTGACGACCTGCGGCAGGTCGATGTCGATGACCTTGGTCCAGAAATCGCGCGGCACGTTGATCTGCGCCGGCGCCGAACCGCGAAAGGCCTGGGTGATGACCCGGTTCAGCACTTCGGCCATGCGGGAAGGATCGAGGACCTCTTCCTGGTAGCAGACCATTTCCTCGAATATGCCCATCTGCGGCACTTCCTGGAAACCGCCCTGCCCCATGGTCTTGTTCGCTGCCTGCGGCGTGACCAGCAGCAGCGGCGTGTGGTTCCAATAGGCGGTCTTGATCGGCGTCACGAAGTTGGTGATGCCGGGGCCGTTCTGCGCGATGCACATGGACATCTTGCCCGACGCACGGCTGTAGCCGTCCGACATCATGCCGGCATTGCACTCATGCGCGCAGTCCCAGAAGGTGATCCCCGCCTTGGGGAACAGATCGGAGACCGGCATCATGGCCGAGCCGATAATCCCGAAGGCGTGCTCGATGCCATGCATCTGCAGAACCTTCACGAAGGCTTCTTCCGTCGTCATCTTGGTCATGTGAGCGTCCTCTCCCTTCCGCTATTCGAAATTCTTCAGTTCCGATGGATCATGCCGGCCGCGATATACCCTGCGCCGCGGTGTTCTTCAGGCGAGCTTCGGGCGGATCGCCGCACGAAGTCAATACGCCCGCCGAAACAACTGTCCCGACACGTCCGTTGAACTGAGTATAAGCTGAATTCGTGCGCAAAAACCACAAAAACGAAACGCAATGTTCCATTTTTTAAAAAATAATATGTTTGTGGCGTGATCGGCGGCCACGCGGTACGCAGCCACCGTGAGAAAGGGCTGCCCTATTTTATTTCCCGCCGAATGTGCACCAGCATCAAGCGCGCCTGCTCGATGCATTCTTTTCCCGACAACGCGACGGCCAAGTGAACTTTGGTCGGCGCATCGTCGGGAACCTGATGCAAGGTCAACAGGGTACGCGTGTCCTTACCTTCTTGGGTAACTAGAAACCGGGCGCCTTCGGATACGGGCAGAGCATCCGGCCAAGCCGCCGCAATTGTCTCATCCGGCCAATCGACAGCCTGCGAGGCCCCATTGGCAATCGCCGTCAGCACCACCTTCTTTCCCTTTTCGCTGTGATAGCGAATGACCTTCGGGGCAACACCGGACAGGAGACAGTAATCACCGGTCTCCGAGATGTTGATGACCATTGCCGACTCCTTTGAGTCGATCGTGTCTTCGATCCGTTTCTTGTCGATCTTACGGATCGCACCGACACTCTTCGCATCCTGTTCGTATTCACGGATCAGGCTGGATAGTGCACGAACGAGTTTGCTCTTCCCTTCGCCGCCGCTCACCTTGACGATACCCTTATGCGGACCATTAAGCGTTATCGTCCGACCTGACTTATCAATCAGCTGAAGGGTTTTGTTCTTCGCGACAGTAATCTTCTGATCGTCACCGATAACTGACCCTGGGGGGACGGACGCCTCAGTGGACGACAGAACAACAAACTCCGCCGCGGCCATATGCGGCGCGAACAGCAGTGCGAGAAAGAGTGCAATTGCCATCCTAAGCATAAATCCGATCCCCTTCTTTTTCCGGCAAGAGCAAATTGAAATTCACTTCGTTTCGGCGACAAAGACACCGTCCCAATCGGCCGGCGGCGAATTCACCTCATACCAATCGATTCTGTCAGTATACATGTCGTAGAGTTCATCCAATTTCATCTCAGCACCCTGAGCTCGGGCGGCTGCAATTTTTCTTCGAGCCAAACCCCAATCCTGCGCCCGGTAGGCAGCGAGCATCTCCGCGTGGATCGTTACCAAATCGCGAAACGCCTCCTGCTGCGCCATCTCTTCATCGCCCAGAAGGGCAAAAATCCGGATACCCTGAGCCTTTCCCTTGACCTGAATCAGATCAAGTTCGAGCATGGCAAAGTCCGAGGTCTCCCTTTCGGTCGCCTCGCCGATGACGATATCGACACCGTAAGTTTTCGACTGTCCCTCAAGACGGGCCGCCGTGTTCACCGTGTCCCCCAGGACCGAATAATCGAAACGCTGTTCAGACCCCATATTGCCGACAACACACTCGCCGGAATTGAGACCGAACCCAATTTGAAGCGGGTAAAATTCCGATCCTTCTTCTTCGGCTTCCCTCTTCAGCGTGGCGTTGAACGCATCCATCTCATCTAGCATCAGCAACGCCGACCGACAGCCGTCGCGCGCATGGTCGCCGTTATCCAGAGGCGCATTCCAAAACGCCATGATGCAATCGCCCATATACTTATCAATGGTTCCGTTCTGGGCGAGAATGATGTCCGTCAAAGGGGTTAACATCCGATTTAACAAGCGAGTCAGTTCCAAAGCGGTCAAACGTTCGGACAGGCTCGTAAAACCCCGGACGTCGCAAAACAGCAAAGTCATATCGCGGCGGTCGCCGCCGAGCCGCAGGCTGTCGGGTTCGCTGGCCACCTGGGCAACCATGTCGGGGGATAGATAGCGCGAGAAAGCACCGCGGATATAGCGCGCTTCGCGCCCATTCGAATAAGCGATGTAGGCGCTGCCGAGACCGAGAACCGTCGCAAAGGCCAACGTCGGCGAGACCATCGGGAACGTGACGCCCTTTTGCTGAAACAACAAAATCGCAGCGGTCCAAAACAATCCGATCGCTGAAAGACCCTCGACCGGGTTTAGCCATGCGGGATGCGTGCTGAATGTAAGCCAAACAGCTACCAGCGCGATAAGGATGGAAAGGGCGATCTCGTAGGTCAGGTTTCGGTGTCCTTGATCTCGCCCTCGACGAATTGCGCGAGCATGTGCGCTTGCACTTCGACACCGGGCACTCTCCCCATGGAGAGCCCTAGTTCCGCGGCAAAGGGTGTCCGATGTCGGTCCTCGAACGGCAGATCAGCGCCAACAAGAATAATCTTCCCTTTTAACCAAGCTTCCGGGAAATGCTTGCTTATCGCGTGCGAAGGATATTTCGGGAAGACTGGCTTACCGCCATCCGGCCGCCCGCGGTAAGCCAACCGCACCTTTTCCTTCGGCAAATCAATACCCAAAATTGATGCCATCCTACCCGAAAAACTCACCTCGGCCCGGCCTTCCGATTTTACGGTCGGAACACCGAACCGAACGGTACCGTCCGGATCCTTCAGCAAATTGGAAAAGCCGTGGTGAGCGTTAGCTAGGTAGTCTTTCTGATACGCATATTGCGCTTCGGTGAGGCCCGTTTCCTGATCGGTCCAGCCAACCACGACTGGAACCTCACTGGTCTCCAACAAATGCCGCAGTCTGTCGTCCTTTTCCTTTTCGGTAGACTGATCGAACAATATATCCAGCGCGATCAAACGCGCGCCCTTGGCATTGAGCGTTTCGATGAGGTTGGCGAGAAAGTCCCGGTCGACCGGGAACCGATACGGGAACCGTGCCAGCGTATCCTCGGTAATTGCCAAAATGACGATGTCTTCGTGCGGTTCTTCCGACGGATTGAACAGAGAAATACGCCAATCCGACGCCCAGTTTTCCGACGTCGTAATGAACGGAATAAACCGCGGTGACACCAGTGCGAGGAACACCGTAACGAGCAACAGCGCGGCCTTGATCAGGAGACCGCGCCAGCCTTTCAGTTGCTCCATCTGCCCGCCGCTACCGTCCTGGGGGCGCCCGTCAGTTTACTGCCAGCGGGAAATCGCCACCGCGGGAGTTGATCACCGGGAATTGCGGCCGGCCCGCGACCTCCTCGCTCAAATCCGGCAGGCGGTTTTCGATATAGGTCGTGAGCTCGCGGATGTTGACCACATTGTCCTTGGCGTAATCGGCTTCGCCGCGCAACCCGTCGAGCAGTGCGTAGGTGAACGCGCCATGACCAAGCTGCTTGAGCTCGGAGGCGAACTGGTCCTTCGCCGCCGCGGCGACGATATGCACGCCGGAGGAGCGCGCCAGTTTCGCCAGCGCCTTGCGCTCGCCGAATCCGCGGAACGCTTTCAGCGCCGCACCCGATTTACAGGCATCCATCAGCATGACCACCTTGTTGGCCTTGATCGTATTGACCCATGCCTGCAACTCGTCGGACTTGATCCCCTTCGCGCGGATCTCGTCTTCACGTTCCGGATAGACCAGATCGGCCGGGATCAGATACCAGTCCTTCTCGACCGTCTCGCCATGGCCGGCATAGTAGATGATGACCACATCGTCCGGCTTCGTGTCCTCCAGGGAGGTCAGCAACTCCTTGATATTGGCGCGCGTCGCGTCGCGGTTCTGGAGGCTGTAGAACTTCACCTCGTCGAACAGCTTGCGCGGTTGCGCCTCGAAGAATTCCCGGATGCCATTCGCGTCCGGCACGCCGTAATTCAGGTTCAGCGCCGGGTTCCGGTATTCGTTGATACCGATCGTCACAACGTGCAGGTCGCTCTTCAGCTCTTCACCGGTGTAGGTCACGGTGACTTTCGCCGGGCGGCTTTCGATCCGGTCTCGGCTCAGCGCGACCAGCCGGAAACGGTTCTCGCCCGTCAGGAGCTTGACCGTCATCTCTTCGCTGATCTCTTTGTCGTCGTTGTCGCTCAAATCCTTGGTCTGTACCAAACGGCCATTCTGATAGAGCCTGATTTCGATCACGCCGCCGCCAAGGTCGCCGGCCTGGACCGTCATCTCATACTCTTCGGAATCGGACTCGGTGTCCTCGTCCGGGGTGAAGAAGGCGACGATCGGCGGTGTCGCGAATTGCACCGACAGGTTCGGCTTTTCTTCGGATTTCTCTTCCTTTTCGCCTTCGGAGGCGCGGGAAAGCAGGCCGGGCTCGTAGTGGCTCTGCGCAAACTGATCCAGGTCGAACTTGTGCTCTTCGGCCGCAAACGCAACGGCTTCCAACCCGTCGCCGGCGCCGTCGAAATCGCCTTCCTGGTTGTAGACGGCCCAGCCCTCTTCCGTTGAAACCGCCTGGGCCAGCTCCGCTCCGCTTTCCAGCTGGAAGACGCGGGACGTGCCATCCAGGCTCGCGGTATGAACGACCTTCTCGTCCTTGCCGTACGCGACGCTCGTGATCGCTGCGCCGTGGCCTTCGAAGGAATAGACCTCGCTGCCCGAATCCGTTTCGAACACCCGCAGAATACCGTCATCGCCACCGGCGGCCAGTTGCGCGCCGGCTTCGGCGATGGCGACGGATTGGATTGCGTCGCCGCTGGCCTCAATTTCGGTCAGCACGTCGCCCGTGGTGATATCCGAGACGCGGATACGGCCATCTTCGCCGCCGGAAACGACTTTACTGCCATCGGACGTGATCGCGACGGACAGCACGGCGCCGTCATGCGCCGAAACCGAGAACAGCTGATCTTCGGTTTTCACGTTCCAGGCCGAAAGGCTGCCATCCGCGCTCGCGGCGACCAGAATCTCATCGCCGGCCCCAAGCGCGATCGCCATGATCGCCTCGCTGCCCGTCCCGAGCTGCGCCTGCGCGTCGCCGGTAGCCGCGTCCCATACCCGGACGGCGCCGTCCTCATGACCCGTCGCCGAAAAAGCGCCGGACGCCGAAAGCACGACCGAAAGCGCCTTCGAGTCGTCGCTGTACCGGGCGACCTTCTTACCGCTGTCCAGGCGCCAAACTTGGACCTCGCCATCTTCACCGAGCGAGGCGACCGTGCCGGCCGACTCCGAAACGGTAATTTCCTTCGTCTTGCCCTCATGGCCTTCCAGCCGCGCCAACTCGCGCCCTTCTTTCAGGCTCCAAAGGCGGACGGTGCCATCTTCCAGCGCCGTGACCATCCGGTCCGACTCCGCGTCGACGGCGACGTCATGGACCTTCGACACTTTGTCCATGTCGACGACCGGCCGGGCGTGCAGGATTTCCGTGATATTGCTGCTGATCGCCTCGCTGATGGCGCTCGTCACGATTCCCGACGTTACCGATCCGATAAAGCTGCCCGTGCTGAATTGGCCGAGCGATGCGCTCGACGTCAATGCGAGCGCCGCAACCCCAAGAGCCCCTGCCGTCATGCCGTATTTTGATGACCGTTTCATAACTAAGCACTCCAAGATGGTTCCGACCGGCATTCCTGCCGCTTTCAGCGGTTCAACCCGGTTCGAACATATAATTCTTCACCTAAATCCGTGTATCGGACGTTAACCGACGTCAATTTAACCTGCTGTGACCGCGCACACATGACAGTTTCGATCGACTGCGAGAAAATGGCCCGATTAACGACCCCGGCGTTAACCAACAATTACACCGAATTCTACCGCAAAGCGGACGATTTGTCGTCTTCCGCGTGTAAAAACATAAGCCGAAGCGACCCGGCGTAAAGCCTTGCGCGGCCTAGAAACTGTTGCGTCCATACGACTCTAGCGTATGGTGGCCGCAATGAGCACAACCGGTTGGTTCACGGGGCATTACCAATGATCAAACGCATATTGATTGGCATCGTCGGCTTGATCGTCATCCTGGTTGCGGTCAGTCAGCTTTTGCCCAGCGATGTGCATGTCGAGCGGCGCATCACCATAAACGCGCCGCCGCAGGCCGTCTTCCCGATGGTGAACAGTCCGAAGAACACCGAGAAATGGTCGCCCTGGCTGGAGCGCGACCCCAAGGCCGAGCTGAAATATGACGGTCCCCCGGCCGGCGTCGGCGCGAAATTGACCTGGCGAAGCGATGTGCCCGAGGTCGGGGCCGGCACCTCGACGATCACGGAAAGCAAGCCGGACAGTTTGGTGCGCGTCGCGCTCGCCTTCGAAGGCCATGGTGACGCGACCGCCTACTATCAGCTCTCACCGGCCGGAAACGGCACCGACATCGTGTGGGGTTTCGACGTCGAACTGAGCCGCAATCCGATCGAACGCTATTTCGGCCTCATGTTCGATAGCATGATCGGCGCCGATTACGAGCGCGGCCTGGAAAATTTGAAGAAGCTCGTCGAAAGCGGCGGCTGAACACCGGCGCGTCGGCATTGCGGCCCGTCCCGGATCAATGCGACGATAGGGTGATCGGGCAGCAACGAACGAGGACAGGATGACGCAAAGCCTCTATGAGCGCATCGGCGGCGAAGCGGCGGTCGAAACCGCTGTCGATTTGTTTTACCGCAAGGTCCTGCACGACTTCACTGTCGCGGCCTTCTTCCTGCACACCGACATGGACGAACAGCGCGCGAAGCAGAAATCGTTCCTGACGATGGTCTTCGGCGGACCGAACGACTACACCGGCAAGGATATGCGGACCGCGCATGCACAGATGGTGGAGGAAGGGCTGACAGAGAGCCATTTCGACGCCGTCGTCGGCCATTTGAAGGCGACCTTGGAAGACATGGAAGTCGACAGCGACGCCATCGACGAGGTGATGGCCATCGCCGAAAGCACCCGCGACGACGTGCTCAACCGATAGTCCGGCCGTGAGCGACACTCCGACAGTCAAGATAACGCACGGCGATACGGTCATCGACTGCGCGCCGGGGGAAACGGTGCTGCAGGCGATGCTGCGCGCCGGCATCGATACGCCCTACTCCTGCCGCAACGGGATGTGCCTGACCTGCATCACGCGGCTGGTCGAGGGCGAAGTGCCGAGCGACTCGCAGATCGGCATCAAGGACACGCTGCAGGCGCAGGGCTACTTCCTGCCCTGCGTGTGCGAGCCTACCCAGGATATCGGCGTCGCCCCACCGGAGCCGGCCGAGATTTTCGGCCGCGCCGTCGTCACGGAGGTCGCCCACCCGTCGAAGAATGTCTGCCGCGTCCGGCTGATGCCCGCCACGCCGCTGTATTACCGCGCGGGGCAATTCATCAATATCCGACGCAGCGACGGGCTGACGCGGGCCTACTCGCTGGCCAGCGTCCCCAGCCTGGACCGTTATCTGGAGCTGCACGTCAAACGCCTGCCGCGCGGCCAGATGAGCAACTGGTTTTACGAGGACTTGCAGCCCGGGGAAGCCGTCGACATCCAGGGCCCGAACGGATCCTGCTTCTACATTCCCGACAAGAAGGACCAGCCGCTGCTGCTGATCGGCAACGGATCCGGCCTGTCACCGCTGATCGGGATCGCCCGCGACGCCCTCAATGACGGCCATACGGGGCCGATCCATCTCTATCACGGCACCCGGCATCAAGGCGGGCTGTATCTCGACAATCTGCTTCGGGAACTGGCCGAAGAACATGACAACCTGTCCTACATGCCCTGCCTGTCGCGGGAAGACACGCCGGAGACGCGCCGCGGGCGGGCCGAGGACGTCGCGCTGCAGGATCATGCGGAGCTGGCCGGGTACCGGGTCTATCTCTGCGGCTACCCGCCGATGGTGCGCGACATGCAGCGCCGCGCCTTCATGGCCGGAGCCGCCCTGCCCGATATCTATATCGACCCGTTCGAGCTGCGCGATCTGCGCAAGAAGCCGCGCGATTGAGCCCGGCCGGCGTTACTCTGCCGCGAGCGTTCCGATCAGACCGTCGCGCCGGTCGGCCTGCACCGCGTCATCGTCCCGTGCGGCGGGATCGCCGATGCCGGCGCCGCCCGGTGTTTCCACGATCAGCTGGTCGCCCGGCGGGATCTCCTGGAACCCTTTGCCGTTAAGCTTTCGCCCCGACGCCAGACCGACATAGCCGTTCGCGCCGTCCGCCCCGCCGTCGCGGCCGCGCGGCGCATGATCGATACGGTCGAAGGAAGCCAGAATATCGAACGGCTCGCCATGGCGGTTCTCGACCACGATCGACTGGCCGTGCCCGCCGCTGTAACGGCCCTCGCCGCCGGAGTCGGGCCGCAGCTCTTTCTTCCAGAAGACCAGCGGCGAGATCGATTCCATGATCTCGATCGGATTGGCGCGCACCCCGCTGGGGAACGCCGTCGCCGACAGCCCGTCCTTGTTCGGCCGCGCCCCGGCACCGCCATTGGTCACGACGGTGACCACATAGCCCGCGCCGGCCTCGTTGGCGCCGAGATTGCGGCCGCGCATGTTGAGGTTCCACAGGCACGACGTCCCCTCCGCCGGCACCCGATCGGGGATCGCCTGGCGCAGGCAGCCGAACACCACGTCCGGCAGCATCTGGCCCGTAATGTGGCGCGACGACACCGCCGCCGGCTTCGGCGCATTCAGGATGCTGCCATGCGGCGCGGAGACCGTGAACGGCCCGAGCGAGCCCGCATTGTTCGGCACACCCGGCGCCACCGCGCAGGCGATGCCGAAGCAGGTATAGGCAGTCGTGTAGGCGTGCGGCACGTTGATGCCCAGCTTCGACATGGGCGAGGTGCCGTCATAATCGACATGGATGCCGTCGTCGGAGATCGTCATGGTCGCGACGAGATCGAGCGGCGCGTCGTAGCCGTCGACCGGCATGGTGTTCTTGTAGACGCCCTTCGGCAGCTTCGCGACTTCCGCCAGCACCGCCTCGCGCGAGCGGTCGATGATGTAGGTGCCGAGTTCGTCGAGATCGTCCAGCCCGAACTCGCCCATCATCTCCGACAGGCGCTCGCAGCCGATATCGTTGCAGGCGGCAAGCGAATAGACATCGCCCTCCGACTCGACGGGCTGGCGCGTGTTGGCCCGCACCATGGCCAGCAAGGTTTCGTTCATCACCCCGCGGTCGGCCAACTTCAGGAACGGGATGTAGATCCCTTCCATATGGACATCCGTCGCGTCCGGCCCGAAGCCGATGCCGCCGATATCGATCAGATGGCTGGTGCAGGAGAACAGCGCCACCAGCTTGCCCTTGTGAAAGGCCGGGGTGGTCAGCACGAAATCGTTCAGATGCCCCGTGCCCATCCAGGGATCGTTGGTGATGTAGATATCGCCTTCCTGCATCTCGGCGACCGGGAAGCGGTCGATGAAATGCTTGACCGACTCGGCCATGGAATTGACGTGCCCCGGCGTGCCGGTGACGGCCTGCGCCAGCATCTTGCCGTCAAGGTCGAACACACCGGCGGACAGGTCGCCGCATTCGCGCACCATGGAGCTGAAGGCGGTGCGGATCAGCGTCTGCGCCTGTTCCTCGACGACCGCGATCAGGCGGTTCCACATGATCTGCATGTTGATGCGATCGATACCGGTGCTCATTCAAACGCTCCTTCGAAATATCGGCTCAGCACACTCGCCGATCCAATGCATGAATTCCAGGGAAAAGCTTGTGCGGCCCTAATAACCGATGGCGCAACCGTCCTTGCGCGGGTCGGAGCCGCCGCTGAGAACGCCGTTTTCCCAGTCGATCAGGATCGCCTGGCCGCCGCCGATCGGTTTCTCGGCCGCCGTGACCTTGTGGCCGCGCGCCTTCAATTCGGCAACGGTCTCCTCGGGCACGCCGGATTCGACATCCACCGTATCGCTGCCCGGCGAGGCGAACACGCGGCCCAGATCGAGCGCTTCCTGCACGTCGAGACCGAAATCGATGAAATTGCCGAGGAACTGGTTGTGCCCGACGCATTGATAGTGGCCGCCCATCACGCCGAACGGCATCACCGCGCGGCCGTTCTGCACCAGCATCCCCGGGATGATCGTGTGCATCGGCCGTTTGCGCGGCGCGATGCAGTTCGGATGCCCCGGCTCGACGACGAAGCCGTTGCCGCGATTGTGCAGCATTACGCCGCTTTCCGGCGCCATGATGCCGCTGCCGTAGCCGGAGAACAGCGAGTTGATGAAGCTGACCGCGTTACGGTCCTTGTCGACGACGCAGAGATAGACCGTGTCCGCATGCGCCGGAATCGAATTCGGCGGCGGTGGCGCCATCGCGCGGTCGGCGACAATCACCGCGCGCAGCTCGTCCGCCCGTTCCGAGGACAACATCCAGTCGATCGGCACCTGTGCCTGGGCCGGATCGGCC
>JAPPPC010000825.1 GCA_028817685.1 Rhodospirillaceae bacterium | reverse complement strand
GGTCTATAGGGCCACCGAGGCCGGATTGGCCGCGGCGCGACCGGGTGCGACCAGCGCCGACCTGTTTGCAGCGATGCAAACGGTTTTGGAAGCAGGAGGCGCCTTGGGCAATGCGGTTGGTCGGCTGGGACACGGGCTTGGCAGCGAATTGACAGAACCGCCCTCGCACGCCGCCTTCGACGATACCGTTCTATCGCCAGGTATGGTCATCACCTTGGAGCCGGGCATGGAGTTCGCACCCGGCCGCAACATGGTGCATGAGGAGAATCTCGTCATCCGGGACGACGGCGCAGAGTTGTTGAGCCGCCGCGCCGCCGCTGAGCTGCCGGTAATCGGTTAGGGGATCCGCCATGCGCCTGCGGTTCGAAACGGACGAAGGATGGGGCGGGCGCGCCACTTTGGGCCTGATCGTGCTGCAGGCGGACGAGACGATCGAGCCGGAACTCCGCGCCTACACAGCCCGGAACGGCGTGGTGCTGTATCACAGCCGCATCCCCAGCGGTCTGAATGTGACGCCGGAAAGCCTCGCCCAGATGGAGGCCGAAATTCCCGGTTCGGTCGGGCTGCTGCCGGCGCATCTCGATTTCGATGTTATCGGTTATGGCTGCACCTCGGGCGCCACAATCATCGGGGCGAAAAACGTCGCTCGGGCGATCCATACGGTGAAACCGGCGGCGGCGACCACAGACCCGCTGACGGCGGTAAAAGCCGCCCTAGGAGCGCTCGGCGCAAAGAAAATCGGTTTCGTTACCCCCTACATCGCCGATGTCTCGGCCGCCATGCGGCACAATCTGGAAGCGTCAGGGTTCGAGATCGCCGGTTTCGGGTCATTCGAGCAAAGCGAGGAGCAGACGGTCGCGCGGATCGACGCCGGCTCGGTCCGTCAAGCGATCCTCGATGTCGGGGCCGAAGCGCCCTGCGACGCGGTCTTCATCTCCTGCACCAACCTGCGCACGCAGGAACTCATCGCGGACACGGAAGCAACGCTCGGCAAGCCAGTCATCGCAAGCAACCAGGCGCTGGCCTGGCATATGCTGCGCCTGGCGGAAATCGACGACACACCGACGGGCTTCGGCCGGCTGTTCGATTGTCCGCTCTAAGCGGGTTTCACCATCCGAGCACCATGGCGGCGACCGCGGCGTAGAACAGCGCGTGGATCAGGCAGGCAAACCCGTAGAGCAGCAGCGCCCGGTCGATGTCCCGCACCGTCGCCCTGGCATCGCCATCGCCGATCCACTCCGACTTTTCGACGCCGCCGAGATAGGTGCGCGGCCCGCCGAGCGCCCGGTCGAGCGCGCCGGCCATCGCCGCCTCCGGCCAGCCGGCGTTCGGTGAATCATGCTTGCCCGCGTCACGCCAGACGATCCTGGTCGCGCGGGCCGGGCTCGCGGTCGGTGTCACCGCGCCAGCAAAAACGAGAAAGATCGCTGACAGCCGCGCCGGAATGAGATTGACGGCATCGTCCAACCTCGCGGCAACCATGCCGAAATGGCGATAGCGTTCGGACTTGTAGCCGATCATGCTGTCCAAGGTGTTGATCGCCTTGTAGGCGAACAGGCCGGGCAGGCCCAGGATCAGATACCAGAAGGCTGGTGCGACCACACCGTCGGCGAAATTTTCGGCCAGCGACTCGATCGCCCCACGGGCGACACCATGTTCGTCGAGCGATGTGGTGTCCCGGCCGACGATGTGGCTGACCGCGGCGCGTCCGGCCTCGACCCCATCGCGTTTTAGCGCAGAGGACACCGCGTGCCCGTGATCGTACAGGCTGCGTTGCGCCACAAGAACAACGATGAGAAACAGCTCGAACGCCTCGCCATAGGGCACGCTTCCGGCAATGCGGGTGCACAAATATCCCAGCGCGGCGGCCAGCCCGGTCACCAGGACGGTGACGATGCAACCCCGGATCAGCAATGCCGCCTTGCCTCGTTTCGACCGGTTGAGCTTGTCGTCCAGGAACCCGATCAAGCGACCTACCAGCACGATAGGGTGCGGCACCAGGCGAAAGAACCAGCGCATGTCACCCACGACCGCATCGATCAGCAGCGCCAGGAACAGCAGGACGAACGGTTGCGCGGCGGCGAGCTCTGGAGAGGACATGGGGCGGATTCTGACGTCGCAGCGGGTGCGGCGTCAATCACTGCGAAAGTGAGCAATAGCAACCAACAGGCGCTATTCTGAGATGCCTCAGAGCAGTGGAAAGGGCGGAGCATTGACCGGAAAACCTCTCTCGATCGCCATCGTCGGTGCCGGTATCGGCGGATTGGCGGCGGCCGCCACCCTGCGGCAGGTCGGGCATCACGTTACCGTCTATGAGCAGGCCCGCGCTTTCGCGCGCGTCGGTGCCGGCATTCAGCAGAGCCCCAATGCCGTCAAGGTGCTGCGCGGGTTGGGATTGGAGGAGCGGCTGCGCGCGCGCGCCTTCCGTCCAGACTCCTCCCTCAACCGCAAGCACGATAGCGGTGAAATCACCTGGGAACGCATGCTAGGTGCAGAGGTCGAAGAAAAATACGGTGCGCCCTATTTCTACATGCATCGGGGCGATCTTCACGAAGCGCTCGCGGCTATCGTTCCCGAAGAGATCGTGCGCCGCGAGAAGAAACTCGTCGGTTTGGCGCAACATGACGAAGGCGTGCGGCTGGAGTTTACCGACGGCAGCGAAGCGTCGGCTGATCTGGCGATCGGTGCGGACGGCGTGCACTCGGTCGTCCGCGAGACACTATGG
>JAPPPC010000078.1 GCA_028817685.1 Rhodospirillaceae bacterium | reverse complement strand
CATTCGAAGGCCCGAAGAAGGGAAGCATCAGATACGGGCCGCCGCCAACGCCATACGTTGCCGCGGTCTGCCCAAAATCCTCACTATGGCCGGGAACACCAAGATCCGTGGCGACATCTGCGACGCCACCGAACCCGAAAATCGTATTCACCATGAACCGCGCAATGGTCGTCTGGGCGCGGTCAGGCTCGCCCTGCAGCAGATCGTTCGCCAACGTAACCGGCGTCTTCAAATTATTGATGATATTGGATACCGCGGTGCGACCGCCCTCCGGCACGATGTTGATGTAGAGTCGAGCCGCCGGCTTTAGAAACATCTCATCAAGCGCTTGATTGAACACGAAGATGCCGCGGTTTATTGGTTCCAGCGGGTCGTAATAGGGCGCCGCCGGTTCGTTTTCGCCACTATCGGCCAAGACCGGTACGCTCAACGAGCAAACGAGAAGAAGCGCTGCGAAAATACGCACGCACCAGCCCCTTCGTTCTGTCCACGACGACGATTTCAAGGTTTGGCTCCCCTACAGCGCGCGATAATGAATAAACCTGGCGCGTCTGTCTATCCCGAAGACGTTACTGGTTCGGCATTCGTTCCTAAAATCGTTAAGACCAATCCTGGTTACAAATGATTTCTGAATTATTACCTTACCTTGTAAAGAAAACGACTTTGATCGAGATCGGAACAACTTTTGCGCCCCAAAGTTCGCTTGATGTGTTGGAACATTCGTCATGGCGGCGGCGCGCGAATCGGGCAAATTCATGCAACGATCAAAGCGCATCGCCCCGATATCATCGTTCTGACCGAATTCCGGGAAAATCCGCCGGGATCCTGTCTCCGCGACACACTTTCGACGGATGGTCTGATCTTCCAGGCGACGAGCCTGCCGCCGCCGAAGAAAAACGGCGTGCTGATCGCCGCGCGCGCGCCGTTCAAACGATGCGATGAAGCCGACGACGTACCACCCGACCGGCATCGTTGGATCACGGTTCAATTCGCGGATTTCGGCGTGACCGGAACCTATTTCCCGTCACTGCACGAAAAAGTCCCCCACCTCGACTATATGCTGCGCCGCGCCGCGCAGTTATCAGGTCGTCGGCATCTGTTCACCGGTGACTTCAATACCGGGAAAAACCGTATCGACGAGGCGGGAACCGTGTTCCATTACGGCCACTATTTCGATCATATGGCGGAGGCGGGTTGGCATGAGGCGTGGCGTCGCCTGCATCCGACGGGCCGCCAGTACAGCTGGTACAGCCACAAGCGCAACGGGTTTCGAATCGACCATGCCTTCCTGTCGCCGCGCTTGCAGCCTGCCCTGCGCACGGCACGCTATAGCCACGGCTGCCGCAAGGATGGCACCAGCGATCATTCGGCGCTGATCGTCGAACTCAACCTCTAGCCAAAAGAGGCATGGGACTACGAAACCGCGCCCGATACCCAATCATCGATGAGGCGCCGTGAGATCGATTCAGACCGCGACAATTTCAAACCGGTTTCGGCCGCATTCGCGATCTCCGCACGGTCGAACCAGCGGGCTTCGACCAGTTCCGCCTCCTCGATCGCAATGTCCGTACTTTCCGCTTCCGCATGGAAGCCAAGCATGATGTTGCCAGGAAACGGCCAGGGTTGGGAGGAATGGTAGCGCACCCGGCCGACATGGATACCGACTTCTTCGTGGACCTCCCGCGCGACCGCCTCTTCCAAACTTTCCCCGGGTTCGACGAATCCGGCAAGGGTCGAAAACATCGGCAACGGGTTGCGCCGATTGTGCGCCAACACGCACCGGTCCCCCCGATGGACAAGCATGATGACGGCCGGGTCGGTGCGCGGAAAATGCGATGCCCTGCAGTCCGGGTTGGTGCAGACGCGAACGTGGCCGGCATCGGTCGCTTTTGTGGCGCTGCCGCAGCGGGCGCAGAAGGGATGGCGATCATGCCAGTGAAAGAGGCCTTTTGCGTATGAAAGCAGCGCACCTTCCGATTGACCGAGCGCGCCGCCGACATCGCGCAACCCGACGAAGGTACCATGCGGCACTGCCGCCTCCGGTTCGTCGAGGTGTGAAAGATCGATGGCGAAGTAAGGGATTCCGTCTTTCTCCCCCAACAGCACGAACGCCTCCACGCTCTCTGTCAGCGCTTCGGCATCGCCGGCGCTCAACCAGGCAATTTCCGGCGTTTTACCGCCTTGATCGAGAAAGGAGACGAAGTTTTTGTCGCGCCACACGGGCAGCACGCGAGCGTCGGGCGAGGCAAGCCGTTTGGCAATCCAGTCAGCATCCCGACGCAACGGGCTGACGCGATCGATGTCTGCGCCCGCGTAGAAATTGACCCGGTTCATGGCTGACTCATCCTCCATCTCGGATCTGTTGCTGTTCGGCATCCTTGAAACCGACGACGACTTTGCCGCCAAGATCAAAGACAGGCCGCTTGATGAGCGTCGGGTTGGCTTGCATCAATTCGGCGGCTTTCTGTTCGTCTACCCCGTCCTTGTCCGCGTCCGGCAGCTTGCGCCAGGTCGTGCCACGCCGGTTGAGCAACGTCTCCCAGCCGACCGCCGAAACCCACCGCGTGACATCGGCGGCTTCCAGCCCATCGGCGCGGAAATCATGGTACCGGTGCTCGATCCCTTCCGCCTGCAGCCACTTCAGTGCCTTGCGGCAGGTATCGCAATTCTTGATGCCGTAGATCGTGATCATGGGTCTCATCGCTTAGGTGGATTTCCGAGGCATGCGTACCAGCAGGACCAAGGGCAGGGCAAGGGCGCTGGCAAAGGTGAAGGCGCCGAACGCGTTCAGGAAACCGATCATGTCGGCTTGCCGGTCCAGCTCGATACTGATCGCGGCCAAACCGCTCAATCCGCTGATATCAAACGACGCGTTGTTCCCTGGAAATCCCAACAGCTCGTTGAACGGGGAAATGAACTCGGTGAAGCGGGCGTAGTTTATGCCGGATGTGCGCACCAGGATGGTCACGCTCAACGAGATAAAGATGCTACTGCCGACATTCCGCAGCAGGTGAAACACCGACATGGTCTCGGCCAGCTTACTGCTGTCCAGCGTCGCGAATGTCGCGATGGTCAGCGGGACCCAGAGGATTCCCACCGCAAACCCTTGCACGGCGCTGGTGATGCCGACGTCGAGACTGGTCACATTCATATCGAACGTCATCATTTGCCAGCCGGACGCCACGAGCAGGCCGAAGCCGGCGAGCATTCCGATCCGTGGGTCGAGTTTCCCGACCCACACGGCAAGGAAGAAGCCGGCCAGCGCGCCCGCGCCCCGGGCACTCAACAACATGCCGATTACCGATTCCGGATAGCCGGCGATTCCCTTCAGCATCGGCGGCAACATGACCATCGGTGTGAAATTCAGCATGCCATAGATCAGCACGATCACCAGTCCCAACGCGTAGTTCCGGTCGAGCAGGAGACGCAAATCGAGCAGCGGCGCCCGGCTGGTGAAGCTATGGATGAGGAAGATGTAGAATGCGAAGCAGCCGAGCGCGGCCTCGATGATGATTTCCGGCGACTCGAACCAGTCGAGCCGTTCGGCCCGGTCGAGGAGAAGCTGCAGGCAGGAAATGGCGAAGGCCAAGGCGATGAAACCGGTCCAGTCGAACCGAACACCCGACGCCCGTCCGCCGTCGCGCAAAAATACCCACAGCCCCACAAAGCCGGCGGCCCCGAACGGCACGATCATGTAAAACGCCCAACGCCAGTTCAGCAGTTCACTGAGATAGCCGCCGAACACCGGCCCGATGATCGGCCCCACGACCACACCCATCCCGAAAATCGAGGTAACGAGGCCGTGTTGTCGACGCTCGAAGCTGTCCAGCAGAACAGCCTGCGCCAGCGGCACGAGCGGCGCGCCGAGCCCGCCCTGCAAGATCCGGTAGAGAACCAAGGATTCAAGTGAGTCCGCCTGTCCGCATAAAACCGTCGCCGCGCAAAACCCAAAGACGCCGGTCAGCATGACCCGACGCCAGCCGAACCGGCTGGTCAACCAGCCCGTCAGCGGCGTAACCACGGCGGTGGCCAGAATATTGAAGGTCATGACCCAGCTAATCTGGTCCGGCGTAGCCGAGAGCGTGCCCTGCATCTGCGGCAGAACCACGCTCACGATCAGCACTGTCATGCTGTAAATCGTCGTCGCCAACGTGACCGAGACGAGAAGCATCCATTTCCGAAACGCGCTGGGCGCTTCGGCGCTCTGATCTATCGTTGACATGGGGCTTTTGCAGACTGGCGGCGGTCGCCAGACCCTAGACCGGATCGGGTGCGGATGAAACCTTCACCAATTTCATCCAAACGCTTGTGCGTGCATTATTTCAATTTCGGCGGGATGATGTCCGCCGGTTCGCTAGAACGGCAGTTCAGGGCTGAGCAGCAAGAACAATCCGATGATCGCGGCCCATCCGATGGCTGAGGCGATGGCGCAAAACAGGATCGCGAACCGTTTCGCGATGGTTCCACGTAGATCCGTTGCGTTCGGATCAGCCGTTCTTGTCGCTTGCGATGCCAATCTTTCCTCCCATCGGTCCTGCCGTTTTCACGATACAGGCTATCGCCGCGCTATCAACATCTAAACAACTCACGCACCCGGACAGCTCCCCCCCAAGGGAGCGCACCGCCGGATCAACCAATCTCCCAAGTATGCCCGCTACGCAGCAAGCTGTTCATATCGGCCTTCGGTGCCGCCTTCCGCACCGCTTCGGATTGGCTCCGCAAGCTGTCGACATAGGTTGGACCCGGATTGCAATACAGGACGCCAATCGCAACGGGGAAATGCGGCGGTTCCATCGATGCGAGCATGGAGGCCAATGTCCGATTGGTCTCGTCATGGACCAAGATGTCATCCATCGACACACCGCCCTCGCCGATCGTCACGACTTCGAGCTCCATGGTGCCGGGTTTCACCCGCAGCCCCTTATCCCGCTCCGCGCCGAATACCAGCGGTTCGCCATGGACCACATCGATTTGCGTCTCGGCAGCGACGTCACGGCCAGTGAAATGGCCGAACGCGCCATCGTTGTAGACGATGCAGTTCTGGAAAATCTCGACGAACGACGCGCCTGCGTGCTGATGCGCGCGCTTGAGGACCGGCGGCATATGTTTTTGCAGCGTGTCGATCGACCGCGCCACGAAGCGGCTGCCGGCGCCAAGCGCGAACGATGCGGCGGACACAGGATTGTCGACCGAGCCGAGCGGCGTTGATGGCGAGCGCGTACCCGGGCGCGATGTCGGCGAATACTGCCCTTTTGTCAGGCCATAGATTTCGTTGTTGAACAGCAGGAACTGCATGTCGACATTGCGGCGCAACAGATGCAGCAGGTGGTTGCCGCCGATCGACAGCGCATCGCCATCGCCGGAAATAACCCAGATGTCGAGGTCCGGATTGGCGATCTTCAAACCGGTCGCGATCGACGGCGCCCGGCCGTGGATCGTGTGGAAACCATAGGTCTCCATGTAGTAGGGGAACCGGGCCGCACAGCCGATCCCGGATATGAAGACCGTGTTGTGCCGTTCGACGCCAAGGTCGGCCAGCGTCCCACGGACCGACTTCAAGATCGCGTAGTCGCCGCAACCGGGGCACCAACGCACTTCCTGATCGGACGTGAAATCCTTCGCCGTGAGTTTCTCCGGCGGTGTTGCAACATTCATTTCAACTCTCCAATCGCGCGCGGATCGCGCTTTCGATCTCTGCGATTTTGAATGGCTGTCCAGTCACTTTATTGAGCCCTTCGGCGGGAACGAGATATTCGCTGCGCAGGACCGTAACCAGCTGGCCGGTATTCATTTCCGGCACCAGAACCTTGTCGAAATTGCGCAGCAGTTCCCCCAAATTCCGAGGCAACGGATTGATGTAGCGCAGATGGATGTGCGACACCGCTTCGCCGTCGGCCCGCACTTCCGACACGGCGCGACTGATGGGTCCGTAGGTCGAGCCCCAGCCGACGACGGCGACACGGCCGCTTTCCTCTCCCTGATCGACATCCTGAAGGGGGATGTCATTGGCGATCCCGGCGATCTTGCCCGCCCGGATGTCGGTCATCGTCTGATGGTTTTGCGGATCGTAGGAGATGTGACCCGAGTCGCCACTCTTCTCGATACCGCCCACGCGATGCTCCAGGCCGGGGGTCCCCGGTTTCACCCAGACGCGGCCCAGCGACTCCGCATCGCGAAGATAGGGGTGGAAGCCTTCCGGGTCGTCACGGAATTGCACCGGGAAGGGCTCGTATTGATCAAAATCCGGGATCAGCCAAGGCTCGGAGGCGTTGGCGATGTACCCGTCGGTGAGCAGGATCACCGGTGTCATGTATTTCGTCGCCAATCGGACCGACTCGATCGCAACGTCGAAGCAGTCGCCGGGCGACCGTGACGCCAAGACGACGACGGGGCTGTCCGCATTCCGGCCGTAAACCGCCTGATAGAGATCGGACTGTTCCGTCTTCGTCGGCATGCCGGTCGACGGCCCCGCGCGCTGCGAATTCACGATGACGAGCGGCAGCTCGATGCTGATCGCGAGGCCCATCGCTTCGGTCTTCAGCGCAACGCCGGGGCCGGAGCTCGACGTCACGCCCAGCGAGCCGCCATAGGACACGCCAATCGCGGCACAGGCTGCCGAAATCTCATCTTCCGCTTGGAAGGTCTCGACCGGGAACTGTTTCATGTTCGCCAGCACGTGCAGAACCGACGAGGCCGGTGTGATCGGATAGGAGCAAAAGACCATCTGCAGATCGGCCAGCTGCGATCCAGCGACGAGTCCCCAGGCGATCGATTCCGCGCCGGTGACCGTGCGGTATAGACCGGGTTCGATATCGGCCGCCGGCACGATATAGGCGCTGACTTCGGCCGGCATCTCGGCCGTCTCGCCGAAGGCATGCCCGGCATTGATCGCCGCGATGTTGGCCGCGGCGACGTCGGGCAGCTTCTTGAACTTGTTGTTCAACCAGTCAATCGAGGGCTGCCGCTTGCGGCCATACATCCAATAGATCAGGCCGAGCGCCCACATGTTCTTGCAGCGCAGCGATTCCTTGGTCGTCAGGCCGAATTCCTTGACCGCCTCGACGGTCAGGCGCGACATGTCGACTTCCAGGACCTTGAACTTTTCCAGGCTGTCGTTTTCCAGCGGATTTTCCGTGTAGCCCGCCTTTTCAATATTCCGTTTTGAAAAGGCGCCGGAATCAACGATCAAGAGTCCACCGGGACGGACATCACCAACGTTAGACGCCAACGCCGCTGGATTCATCGCCACCAGAACGTCAAGCGCATCGCCCGACGTACGGATGCCCCGGGCGCCGAAGTTGATCTGAAATGCCGAGACTCCGAACGTGGTGCCCACGGGCGCCCGTATCTCCGCCGGAAAATCGGGGAAGGTCGCCAAATCGTTCCCCGCCAGAGCAGTCGCCAATGTGAACTGGCTACCAGTCAGTTGCATCCCGTCGCCGGAATCGCCCGCGAACCGGATGACGGCGGATTCCAGGACGGATCGCGGAATGTCCTCTTGAATTTCTTCGGCTGTAGCGGCCATGTCTTGGTCCTTGTGTTAGACGGTCGAGCGACCGGCTTTCTCTATCAGCGCCCCGATGTTGACAACCGGGGTCTGTCTTTCATGCGGGATAACTGCAATACCTATCGCAGCGGCCAATGGGACGCAACGGCGAAGACCCACCGGAGTCATACAGTTAACTGCGGAAATTCGTGCTGACAATAGGGGGAGCCCCTTGTCGCGGAGAGTTGAACAGTGGGTAGATTGCAGCCTTTCCCAGCTTACGAGGCGGTATCCAGAAACTGCAGCATTTCGGCAGCCGTCACGAACTTCTCGCGCGGCGCACCGGGTTGCGCGTTGTTCACCTCTGCGTCATCGATTTTCTTCCACTCCGTGAAATCGACCCAGCGTACATCCCGGTCTTTTAGCAATGTTTCGAAGGCGCCACGGCCCGGTTTCGAACCGCTCTTGATATCTTCCAAAAGCAACGCGGCCGCGTTCTGGCCGTCCGGCTTGTTGGTGCCAATCACACCAGTCGGCCCCCGTCGTGCCCAGCCGGCTGTATAAACCCCGTCTTCGACGCGCCCATCCTCGTTTCGGATCGTGCCGGTACTCTCGTCGAAAGGAATGTCCTGCGGCGGTTCCATAACGTATCCGATCGCCGGCACGACCAGACCGCAAGCAATTTCGAAAAACTCACCGGTGCCCTGCGCGCGTCCATCGACGACCTGGGTCTTTTCGAGCCGTATCCCGGTCACTCTTTCGTCACCCAGAATCTCGACCGGTTTGGCGTAGAACGTAAAGTGGACGGATTTGGTTTTTCCGTCGCGCGGCTGGGCGCAAAAACCCCGCAAGGATTCGAGGTTTCGCTCGCGCAGCCGCCGGTCCCTGTCGGACCAATCGCCCGTGACCTCGTCCGGCAGATCATTGGCGTCGATAATCGCAGCGGCATCGGTGAGATGACCCATCTCGCGCAGCTCGACATTGGTGAATTTGGCTTCCACCGGACCACGCCGGCCGACCATATAGACATCCGTCACCGGCGACGCCCGGATCGCCTCGCCGGCGTGGCGCGGCAAATCGGCTTCAGTCATCTCTTCCGGCGTCTTTACAAGAACCCGTGCGACATCGATGGCGACGTTGCCATTGCCAATGACCACAACATTCTCCGTATCCAAACACGGGTCGAGGTCACGGAAATCGGGGTGCCCGTTGTACCAGCCCACGAAGGCCGCCGACCCGATCACGCCTTTCTTATCTTCGCCCGGTATCCCAAGGGTGCTGTCGCCGGGCATGCCGATGGTTAAAACCACCGCGTCGTACATTTCGCGCAGTTCGGCCAAACTGACATCGCGACCCAACTCGACATTGCCGAAATAGCGGACCGACTCATGGCTTGCCGTCCGCTCATAGGCGCGCGTCACGCGCTTCGTTTTCTGATGGTCAGGCGCGACACCGCCCCGGATCAGCCCATAGGGAGTCGGCAGCCGGTCGACGATGTCGATTGCGACATCCGCCTCGGATTTGATCAGGGCCTCGGCGACGTAAAATCCGCTCGGCCCGGATCCAACGATGACAACGCTTATCGACATCGGTCTACTTCCCTCCCTGCGCTTGGTCGCTGCGAATACGAGCGAAAAAGCCCCGTTCCGTCAAGCGAACGGGTAACGGGATCGATCTACCAACCCTAATACCAGCGGTAAAATGCGGTTCTCAGTGGATTACAAAGCTCCGGTCGACGCAACGCAGCGACGGACGGCCGACGATATCCCGGCCGGCGACACGAACGGAATGGATCGGCGCGTCGAGATTCTGGTCCCAAAAATCGAGGAACTTTTGCAGTTTCGGGTACTCCGGCGCGGTGTCGAGCTTCTGCCAGACGAAACATTGCAACAGATCGGGGTAGTCGGGCATGCGGTAGAGAATTTCCGCGGTGGTCAATTTGAACGGTTTGAATTCATGGATTCCAGACGATGCGTTCATGTCGGTTTCCTTCTTGTCGTGACGCGATTGCGGAGTGCCAATCCGACAAATTTTATGGCGGGGATAATACAGGGTATTTTGAATTTTCGGAAATTTTTATTAATGAAAACAATATATTAGCAGCATAGACGTGAGAGTGCTGCCAGGGCGGGCGCAGCGGCGGTTTGGAATTGGCCGGCAACCACCCCTTGACTCCCACGTGGCAAACCCGTAGATGCCGTGGCACTCAACGCCTGAGAGTGCTAACAACGCTCTTTTGAGCGCGTTTCGAGACCGATTTCAAAGGCTTAATAGCGAACCGGAGGACAGGGATGAAATTCAGACCACTGCATGACCGCGTGCTGGTGCGGCGGGTGGAAAGCGAAGAGAAGAGCGCAGGCGGGATCATCATCCCCGATACGGCGCAGGAAAAACCGATGGAAGGCGAGATCATCGCCACGGGCAGCGGCGCCCGGTCCGAAAACGGCACCGTCACGCCGCTGGACGTCAAGGCAGGCGACCGCGTTCTGTTCGGGAAATGGTCGGGAACCGAGGTCAAAGTCGATGGCGAAGAGCTCCTCATCATGAAGGAGTCCGACATCATGTGCGTGATGGAATAGCGCACGATAGCGACGCAAGAAATTCAAAGCCGGATAGAGGAGTAGCAAGGCAATGGCTGCGAAAGACGTAAAATTCTCAGGCGACGCGCGGGACAGGATGCTGCATGGCGTCGATGTGCTCGCCGAAGCCGTCAAGGTGACGCTCGGCCCGAAAGGCCGCAACGTGGTGCTCGACAAGGCGTTCGGCGCCCCGCGCATCTCCAAGGACGGTGTGACCGTCGCCAAGGAAATCGAGCTTGAGGACAAGTTCGAGAATATGGGCGCCCAAATGGTCAAGGAAGTCGCCGCGAAGACGGCCGACATCGCCGGCGACGGCACGACGACCGCGACGGTGCTCACCCAGGCGATCGTGCGCGAAGGCGCGAAGGCTGTCGCCGCGGGCATGAACCCGATGGACCTGAAGCGCGGCATCGACCTGGCGGTGGAAGCCGTCGTCGGTGAGATCGGCAAGCGCTCGAAGAAGGTGAAGACGAACGAGGAAATCTCGCAGGTCGGCACGATCTCGGCCAATGGCGAGGCGGAAGTCGGCGCGATGATCGCCCGGGCCATGGACACGGTCGGCAATGAAGGCGTCATCACGGTCGAGGAAGCCAAAGGTCTCGAGACCGAACTCGACGTCGTCGAGGGCATGCAGTTCGACCGCGGCTACCTGTCGCCCTACTTCGTCACCAACCCGGACAAGATGATGGCGGAGCTCGAGAATCCCTACATTCTCGTGCATGAGCAAAAGCTTTCCGGCCTGCAGGCGATGCTGCCGGTGCTCGAAGCGGTGGTTCAATCCTCCCGCCCGCTGCTGATCCTGGCCGAGGATGTCGAAGGCGAAGCGCTGGCGACCCTGGTCGTCAACCGCTTGCGCGGCGGCCTCAAGGTCGCGGCCGTCAAGGCCCCGGGCTTCGGCGACCGCCGCAAGGCGATGCTCGAAGACATCGCGATCCTGACCAACGCGCAGGTCATCTCCGAGGATCTCGGCATCAAGCTCGAGAACGTCACCTTGGATATGCTGGGCAGCGCCAAGCGCGTCGTCATCAACAAGGATGACACGACCGTCATCGATGGCTCCGGCAAGAAGAAGGACATCGAGGCCCGGTGCGCTCAGATCCGCGCCCAGGTCGAGGAAACCTCTTCGGAGTACGACCGCGAGAAGCTGCAGGAGCGGCTTGCCAAGCTGGCCGGCGGCGTGGCCGTCATCAAGGTCGGCGGTGCCACCGAGGTCGAGGTGAAGGAGCGCAAGGACCGCGTCGAGGACGCGATGCATGCGACCCGCGCCGCGGTTGAGGAAGGCGTCGTGCCGGGCGGCGGTGTCGCCCTGCTGCATGCCTGACCTCGCTGCCACAGGACCAGCTTCAGTCCGCCCTGTTCGACAACGGCGCG
>JAPPPC010000268.1 GCA_028817685.1 Rhodospirillaceae bacterium | reverse complement strand
GGGACGAACAGGACGTTCGGTGCGCCGAGCGCAATACTGTTGAGCGCCAGTGAGGCGAACACGATCACCCAGCCATAGGGGACCTCGATACTTTGTTCGCGTTTGACCATGGGGTGTGCTTTCGAATGGAACTGCAACCGGTGTAGCGGACCGTGCGGGGATTGACCAGGGCCACCCACTTCGGAAAGCGCCTTATCGAATTTGAAATACCGGAGATGTCCTGTACAAAATGACGTTATCGGATCACTGGCGAAAGACAAGGCAGGATGAAGCTCGACGCGGAACTCGGCGATATCGATTTGAACGACGTGCCGGCGCACGCGCAGCGTCTCGAAGCGGCTGGTTTCGACGCGGTGTGGACCTTCGAAGCAGCACATGACCCGTTTTTGCCGCTCCTGGCGGCGGCACAGGCGACCGAAAAACTCGAGCTCGGGACGAACATCTCGGTCGCTTTCGGGCGCAGCCCTTTCGCCATGGCGCAGACTGCCTGGGACCTTCAGAAGGCAAGCGGTGGCCGATTTCACCTCGGCCTCGGTACCCAGGTTCGCGCCCATGTGGAGCGCAGGTTCTCGATGCCATTTGATCATCCCGCCGCGCGCGTGACGGATTATATCCACTGCGTTCGGGCTATTTGGAACACCTTCCAGACCGGAGCGAAACCGGAATACAGAGGTCAGTTTTACCAGTTCTCGCTGATGAATCCGTTTTTCACGCCTGGGCCGATCGACAACCCGGATATCCCGATCTACCTGGCCGGGCTCAACGCGCGCATGTGCCGCGCTGCCGGGGAAGCGGCGGACGGCTTCCATGTTCATCCCATGCATTCGCCGGGTTACCTGCGCGACGTGGTGCGCCCGGCAATTGATGAAGGGGCGAAAACCCGGGGCAAGTCGGCCGCAGACCTTGATTTGTTTGCGCCCGTTTTCGCGGTGATCGGCGATACCGAGGCGGAACGTCAGAAGGCCGAGGGGCCGGTGCGGCAACAGGTCGCTTTCTACGCGTCAACGCCGAATTATCGGGCGCTGTTGGAATATCACGGCTTCAACGACCTCGGAAAAGAACTCAGCCAGTTGATGCGGCAGGGCGATTTCGAAGCGATGCTGGCTTTGGTCCCGGACGAACTGCTCTCCGAGGTGGCGGTCAGCGCGACGCAAGCCGAATTGCCTGGCCTTTTACGCACGCGCTATGCGGGGTTGCTGGCACGGGTCGGACTGTACGACCCGATACCGGCTGATGCGGCTATGGGCCCTTGGTCGGAATTTACGGCCGGTTTCCGCGCGGCGGCCTGAGGAAGGGAATTAGGTGATGAAGATTTGTGTCGATGAAGACAAATGCCAAGGGCACAACCGTTGTATGACTGTCGCCCCAGGTTTGTTCGAACTGGACGATTATGGCTACGCGAGTGCGGTTAATGACGGTAATGTACCACCGGACGAAGAAGAGAAGGCACGGCTGGCTATCGCCAATTGTCCCGAATTCGCTATCGAGATCGTCGAGGAATAAGGAGCCGTTTCATGGAACGGGAAGGCAAGCCCGTTGAAGATTGGGCGACCGACTACGATCTGTTCGACCCCGAATATGTGGAAGATCCGAAGCCGGTATGGAAAGACCTGCGCGAACGGTGCCCCGTGGCCCACACGACGCGCTGGGGCGGTTCCTGGATGGCAACCCGCTATGAGGACGTCCAGCAGATGGTGCGGATGGTGCCGGAGCTGTCGTCGCGGTCCGTCACCGTCATTCCGCCGTCACCGGAATTGCGCGAAGAACTGATCGCGGAGGCGAAGGAATACGGCTCCGAGAATCCGCCGATCACGTCCGATCCGCCGCTGCACAAACCCTACAAGCAGCTCATCTTGCCCTTTTTCACACCGAAGGCGACGGAAGGCTATCGCCAGTTCACCGAAGACCTTTGCCATCAGCTGATCGACCGGATCATCGATAAGGGCGAATGCGATGCGGCGGCAGACTACGCACAGCAAATTCCGCCGCGGGTCATTGCGACGATCCTTGGCATCGATCCGGCGCGTGGCGACGATTTTACCGAGTGGACGCAAGGGGTGCTCGAGTTCGGACAAACTCAGCCGGAACTGCGCAGCAAATACCGCCGCATCATCCGCGAGTTTTTTACCGAACTTGTGGCGCAGCGCAAAAAGGATCCGGGCGACGACGTCATTTCGACGCTACTGGCGTCCGAAGTCGAGGGCGAACCGGTCAACGAGCATACGGTTGTCGGTATCTGTAACTTGCTGCTGGTCGCCGGTATCGACACGACCTGGAGCTCGATCGGTGCCGCATTGTGGCACTTCGCCGGACACGCCGAAGACCGTCGCCGTCTGGCCTCCGAGCCAGATCTGTTCCCAACGGCGATCGAGGAAATGTTACGCTTCTATGGCCCCGTCATGATGGCGCGAAAGGTGTTGGAGCCTGTGGAGTTCGGTGATGCGTCCATGTGTCCCGGCGACAAGCTGCTCTTGAATTTCCCCGCCGCCAACCACGACCCGGAAGTCTTCGACCGTGCGGACGAGGTCGTCCTCGATCGCGAACAGAACCGGCACGTGGCCTTCGGTATCGGCATCCATCGCTGTGCCGGGTCAAACCTGGCGCGCATGGAAATGGACGTGGCACTGCGTATCTGGTTCGAGCGGATTCCGGAGTTCGAACTGTCCGACCCGGATGCCGTCACCTGGGCGGGTGGTCAAGTCCGCGGCCCGCGCAGCATTCCCGTGCGGTTC
>JAPPPC010000196.1 GCA_028817685.1 Rhodospirillaceae bacterium | reverse complement strand
TTCGTATGTACAATACCATTGGCGGCCGATGATCTTCAGCGTCATGTCCGGATTATCGACCCGGTCCGCGAAATACATCAGCCTGAAGGACGGGATCGCCATCACGACCAGGATCAAGATCGGAATCACGGTCCAGGCGATTTCCAGAACCAGGTTGTGCGTCGTTTTCGTCGGCGTCGGATTCGATTTCTCGTTGAACCGGAAAATGACGATCAACAGAAGAACCATCACGAACAACGCGATGACGGTCGCGATAATCGTCACGAAGTCGTGAAAACTATCGATCCTTTCCATCGTCGGCGTCACCGCTTCCTGGAGACCGAGTTGCCAATTTTTGGGTTCCGCCGCCATGGCGCCTTGAACGCCGAATACGCCAGCGAACACCGCCGCGAGCGCGACAAGTCGTGCTATCACGTTGCTACTCCCACTCCCAAAACGACCGCGCGTCCGCCCCGCACCCCGACGCCTCGACGCGACCAGCCCATACTAACCGGCTACGATGCCGTTTCAAGCGCCTCGACGCATGACATCGTCGCAAATGGATAACCCTATGCGATACAATGAACTATTTACTTGATTCGGCATCGCACCTGAAGTCCGCGCGACACTTTGCCGCAAAATCTTGCATGATTCGTTAACCGCCCGAATCGCGGAATTCTGCGGTTTTTAAGGATCGGCCTACACGGTTTTCATATTTGCCTGAGAAATTGGCCGCTGTCGCCCGGATTCGCGCGCTGATTTGTCGCTCATCGCGGCGCGCAGACGAGACAGCGCGCCCGTCCGGACAAATCGGTACGAATGCCACAGTTCGTCAGTCCTGCCGCTTCTGCCAAACGAATCACTTCCTGGCTTTGCCCGTCCCCGAATTCGGCAATCAAGAAGCCACCGGGCGCAAGTAGCTTAAGTGCCGCCGGAAAAATCTCGCGATACGCGTTCAGCCCGTCAGCACCACCATCCAGTGCCAATTCTGGCTCAAAATTTGCGATCTCAGGCTGAAGGGACGCGATATCCGCCGCCGGTATATAGGGCGGATTGGTGACGATGAGGTCGAATTCTCCCCGTAGAGGCGCGGTCCAATCCGCAACGACCACACGACCGCGAGACGCCAGCCCCAAACGCCGAAGATTCCCTTGCGCCACCAGGGCCGTTGCAGCGGCACGTTCGACGCCGATTCCCCAACCCTTGGGGCGTTCGGTCAACATCGCGGCCAGAAGACAACCCGTCCCGGTGCCAAGATCGAGAATACGCAGCGGCGCTTCGGGGTCCCGGACATGGTCGAGCGCGGCTTCGATGACCGTTTCGCTGTCCGGCCGCGGGTCCAGCGTGTCGGCCGTGACCTCGAACGTCAGGCTCCAAAATTCCCGCCGGCCGAGGATGTGCGACATCGGCTCATGGGCGGCCCGACGGTCGAGAAGCGCGACGAATTCACCGGCCGCTTCGACGGCGCGCTCCGGATATCCGATTAATGCCGCTTCCGTCAGCCCCGACGCATGGGACAGCAGAAGGCGCGCCTCCCGCCAGGGGTTTTCGATTCCCGCCGCCGCCAGCGTTTCCGCGCCGCGTTTCAGGCAGGACCCGACGTCGCTCATTCCAGGCTGGCCAGCCGCGCGGCCTGATCGTCAGCGATCAACGGGTCGATCACCTCATCCAGCGCCTCGCCATCCACGATCTTATCGATCTTGTGCAAGGTCAAATTGATACGGTGATCGGTGACACGCCCCTGCGGGAAGTTATAGGTCCGAATGCGTTCGGAGCGGTCGCCGCTGCCGACCTGACTGCGCCTGTCCGCGGCGCGCGCGGCATCCAGCTGTTCGCGTTCATGGTCGTAGATGCGCGCCAGCAGAATCTTCATCGCCTTGGCGCGGTTCTTGTGCTGCGATTTTTCGTCCTGCTGGGACACGACGATCCCGGTCGGAAGATGGGTGATGCGCACGGCACTGTCGGTCGTATTCACCGACTGGCCGCCCGGACCGCTGGCGCGAAAGATATCGACCCGCAAATCCTTGTCGTCGATCTGGACGTCGACCTCCTCCGCCTCCGGCAATACGGCAACCGTCGCGGCGGAAGTATGCACCCGTCCGCCGGACTCGGTCGTCGGCACCCGTTGCACCCGATGGACGCCGGACTCGAACTTCAGGCGCGCGAACACGCCGCGGCCCGAAATCAGCGCGGAGGCTTCCTTGTAACCGCCAAGCTCGTTATCGCTGATGCTCATCGGCTCGAACCTCCAGCCGCGGATATCGGCGTAACGCTGATACATGCGGAACAGTTCCGCCGCGAAAAGCGATGCTTCGTCGCCGCCGGTGCCGGCCCGAACCTCCAGGATCGCGTTCTTCGCGTCCGCCGCGTCCTTCGGTAGCAGCATCACGCGCAGTTCCTGTTCAAGCGCGGGCAGACGCGCCTTCAGTTCGCGTGACTCCGTCTCCGCCAGCTCCTTCATCTCGGCGTCCCCATCGACGGCGAGTTCAGCCAAATCCTCAAGCTCCGAACGGGCGTCCTTAAGCGCTTTGACCTTCTCGACGACCGGGGACAGCTCGGCATACTCCATCGACAAGGCGGTGAAGTCCGATGCCTCCAGTTCGCCCGACGACATCAACGGGGCGAGCTCTTCCTGCCGCGCGATCAAGCTGTCGAATTTTTCCTCCATACTCATTCTTCGTTCCCGTCCTTCTTCGCGCCGAGATTGAACAGACGACGCACCAGCTGTTCCGCCGTGCCGCCATAATTAGCCC
>JAPPPC010000635.1 GCA_028817685.1 Rhodospirillaceae bacterium | reverse complement strand
ATGTCAAGGCGCGCGAAATGACGGTAGAAATGGCACACCCCGCGACCGGTGACCGGCCGGCGAAGCTGATCGCCAGCCCGATAAAAATGTCCGAAACGCCGGTGGGTTATCGCCATGCGCCGCCAATGCTCGGCCAGCATACCGAAGAAGTTCTCGGTGAAATGCTGGGCCTGACCGCGAGCGACGTTGCCGCGTTGCGCGAAAAAGGGGTTGTCTAGCCCCTTACGAAAGGCAAGCAGAGAACGGTGACGAAGGCGAAGAATGCCGTCTCGTCCCAATGGTTGAGTTCCGGCGCGTTGAGCGGCTGCTTTGCGCGCATGGCCAGCACGCCGGATACGAATACGGCAAGTCCGCAGAGACCAACAAAGAAACTCAGCCGGGCGCTCGGGTTTAACAAAAATGCCAGCACGGTGGCGATTGCCAAGGTGACCCCGATGCGTTTGACGGTCAGCTGGGATGCCGGATCGAGTGCCGAATATAGCTGGTTAAACATCGTCTAAGCCTACACGCACCTTGTCTTGTGGGACATTCAAAAGGGCTGAAACGAGTTGCAATCCTTTATAATTTAATGCGGGTTGACGATCTTGCATAACGCGAATTTTCCTTAAATGTCTTAAGATATTAACCATGCATTAAAGGGCTTTCGGGAAACTGCGCGTATGCCTGATCATTTGGTGCGATCGAAACCGTCTAAGCCGCCGAAGGTGCTGCGGCCGACCGGCAAGCCCCGCAAGAAGGCCGCGGTGCGCAAGCCGGCCGCGCGTGCGGCGCCTGAGGCGCATGCCAAAGCGGATGGCTATATCCCTTTCCGTGAACGGTTCCGGGCCTGGTGGCACGGTGTCGAGCCGGCGGCCGTGGTCAAGAAAGGCCAAAAGGCGAAAACGACCTACACGAAACGGCTCATCGAGCTCGATGACAAGGAAGATTTGCCGCCGCAAGCGGATTGGGGCGCGGCCCGAACGCGGGTTTGCGATCAAATTTGGGGCCGCGGCTATATCGGACCAGGTGAGGGCAATTACGTCGTCGACACGGCACGGCCATTTTCCAAGCGACCGGAATCACTTGTGCTCGATTTGAGCGCCGGGCTTGGGGGGCGGATCGAGGAAATCGCGCGCGACCCGGACGTCACGATAACGGGGATGGAACGCGATCCGGAATTCGCGGATGTGGCGGCGGAGCGCGTGAAACAGGATGGCCGGCGTAATATTCGCCCTGTCACGTCCTACACGCCCGAGCGGTTGGATCTTGCCGGGTTGAAGTATGACTGCATCCTGGCCCGAGAGGATTTTTTCTCAGTCGAGGACAAGCTTGCGCTGCTCGGCACGCTGCGCAACGGTCTGCGGCAAAAGGGATGCCTTGCCTTTACCGATTTTGTCCTCGCCGAAGCCGACCAGAACGAAGGCGAGGTGATGCGCGAATGGCATCAGACCGAGCCTTTGACACCGAAGCCCTGGTCGCTCGACGAGTATCGAAACGCGCTGGAAGGGCTGAACTTGAACGTGGTCGAGTTCGAGGATGATTCCGACTATTTCCGCGAACTCGTCCTGCACGCCTGGCGGCGGTATGTCGACAGTCTAGAAACGGTCTCGTTCGACAGAACGCTGGTCGACGCGTTGATGGGGGAGGCGCAGTTATGGCTGCATCGCCTTCGGGCCATCGAGAGCGGACAGCTGCGGGTTTTGCGGGCTATCGCTCGCGCCCGTTAAGCGCCAATTCGGCGGCTAGCGCAATTCTCTTGATATGACCGACACACCGTCGGTGATCCGGTCGCTGGGATGGTGGACGACAACGTCACCTTCCGCGATGCCCTCGAGTACTTCCGCATGGTGCGCGTTGCGGTTTCCGATGCGGATGTTGCGCAGGGACACAATTCCTTCCGCGACGACGAAAACGGACCAGGCGTCGCCGGTTCGGAACAAGGAACCGATCGGAATTCGGACGGCATCCTCTTTTGCCCAGGTGACAATGCCCAACTGAACCCGGTACCCGTGTCCCAGCCTTTTCCAGCCTTCGCGCCCTCCAACGAGGTCGATCACGGCGTTGACCCGCTGTTCCTCGATACCAAGGGCCGAGACCTTGGTGAAGCCCGTCGGTTCAATGCGCTGTACCTTGCCACTCAGTTTTGTTTGGCCGCCCCACGCCTCAATGATGACATCGTCATCGGGCTCGATCCTCACGGCGTCGGAGGACAGCAGATCGACAACGATCTCAAGTTCTTCCGGGTTGCCGATTTCGATGAGGGGGTCGCCGGCACCGACGATGCCGGCACTCTTGTGCAAGATACGAAGGATTCGGCCATCGACAGGCGCGCGAACGGGGACGCAACATCCGGTCGGCGCGGCGGTATCGGGCTGGCCTTCGCCGGCTTCGATGAGTGACGCCCGGGCGACCTCCAACTCATAGGCGCGCACCTTTGTGGCGGCCCGAGCCGTGTCGAGCGTCGCCTGCCGGGTTTTCGCTTCCAGGACGGCGCGGTCGAGCGCGCTTTCAGAAATCGTCCGCCGTGCTGCGAGCTGCTCTGCGCGGGCCAACTCGGCCTGTGCGAAGTCAAGTTCCGCCCGGGCGCGATTCTCTTCGGCGCGCGCCAAGGCGAGAGCGGCGACGGCTGCCTTTACTTCGGCATCCGCCTTGGTCCGGGCGCGAAGATCGAGAAAGGAGGGGTCGCCGGGCTCAATTGTCGCCAGCACTGTCTCGCCGCCGACGACGGCATCGCCGACTTCATGGGTTATGCGC